>DRGS01000148.1 GCA_011053245.1 Phycisphaerales bacterium | reverse complement strand
CTTTACGGCTTTGCCTTTTGCGGTTACCTTTACGAAGCCGGCACACCCGCAGATATTTGTTATTACGCAGATGCCGCCGAAGCTGAGCGGCTCAAGCTGTGCTATCCCGAACGGTTCGTAGATGCTCTGGCCGAACTCGACGTCGCTGCCCTTGCGGATGTCCATGAACTCCATGTCGTAAGGCATTCTGTGTCCGCAGAGATGACGCGTAAAGCCGAATTGATTGATGAATACGACCTTGACGTTGCGGCTCCTGGCGTTGAATTCCTGAACGCCGGTATGGAAATGCGCTTCTCCACCGGTCATGTCGGGCATTCCTTCGCGATGTGCGACGGGCCAGTTGTAGGCTTCTTCCATTTTGTAGATGTCGCGGCTATGTCGCTGGCAGGTTTCGGTGCTCAGGACAAACAGTACCGCGGTTCTGTCTTCGGTAACGAACTCTGCGTCTAAGTGTTCGAGGACGTCGAAATCGCGCCACAGCCCCTTACTCGGGACCAGTCTCGTAACATGAGTGAAGATATAGTCGGGTTTGTATCCGAGTAGATTTTTGCAATACTGCTGAAGTTTGGCTCGGGATTCCTTTTTCTCTTCAAGCGTTATTTCATAGGCGGGTATCCCGTTGTATGTCAGGTCGATGTTGGCTGCGGAGAATTCCGGTGCCATGAATCTGAGTTCATCGACGACGAAATCGCCGACAGCAAGAATATTATCGCAATGCCGAGATGCGCTGACGAGGTCATGCTTGAAGTTGTGACTCTGGTCGCCGAAGACTTCCGTTACACTCAGGCCATCCTGATGGGCGCATTCCATGACGTTATAGAACATCGTGTCGTGGCCGGGTAGTTTTTCGACAATGGGTCTGACGGTAGCGACTTCGTGGGCATAAAAGACGGTCCCGAAATCGTGATGGTCCAGTTTGGCGGCAAGAGCTGTGGGCATCCCCATGAACTCATGCGCGACGACAATGGTATTGCCTTCCGGGTTTGCCGCGCCGATCGCCTTTAACGCCGCGATCGCCGGCAGAGCTATCCGCACATACTGTTCGAATTCCCAAAGGTGCTCGTGCATGTTGCTGCGTATGCCAAACTCGGTGAACATTTTCGCCTTGAACTCGTTCAGGGGTCGCTGGTTCATCCGGGACATTTCGATGAGTATGATTTCGGGCTGACTTTTCTTTCCGGTCAGTGGTTCTATGTATGTACGCTTGCCGTAAACAATGTTGACGTTGTAGGTATGTTCGATATGGCGGAAGCTGTCGCAATACGGCGAGTTTGTCATTCCGTCTATGGACGAGTACAGCACCTCGCCGTCTGCGCCGAGTCTGTTGCTGACATCGCCTTCAAGCGAGAATAGCGGCCCTACGAGGATGGATCTTTCGACAGCTTTTAAATATGAGTCGCTTGTAAAAAGCCCCTCCAGAACCGCCCCGATCCCGCCTATCTTGCCAACGGTTTCATGTGTAACATGTACTGCTGTAATTTTTCCACTCATTGGTGTTCCCATCCGTCTAATACCAATTACAATTTTAAATACGCCCTTATACTACTTATACGCGGTTGAGCTTCTTTGCGACGATATACGATTTCCGCCGCGGCAGTTTGTTGCTCCATAAGGGTATAATAATTTGCCCTTTCAAGGCCTATTAACAGTTTCAGCCGATTTTGCCCGTCATTACGGACTTACATCTAAAAAATAAGAAATAAATCCGCATCAGGCAAAAGTTGCCGACGACTTTAGGGGAAATTTATTGCCGGTCCGATATAACAGACGTTTCGCAGCCCCCCGCAGAGATATTTTCGGTCGTTGGGTTAAGAAATATTCAGAAAACTTTTGACTTTCTACCAATTATTTGACAAGCGCCGGTTTCCGGCTGGTGAGCGGGTTTTAAAACGGAAGTTTTTATGGGTTCAGGATGTCGTGATGGTCGGCGCAGTACTCTTTTCGGCGGCAGGATTTGCAATGTTTACCCATCCAGAGGGTGTCGAACTGCTGGATTATTTTGTCTAACATTTTTTCGTCCGTTGTGATGATCCCGGTTTCGAAGTTGCGCCGGTCCTTGCCCTTTGCGCCCATGCCTGCGCCAGTAAGGTTAGCACTTCCGGTATAGGCGAAACGGCCGTCGACGATTACGGATTTGAAATGTATGCGGGGGCACAGGATCCTTTCCATGCCGGTTATCAGGTTCGGGTATCGGTCGAAATCCTTGCGGAAATTCGGCCCGGGTTCCTTGGCGTGGATCAGGCGGATGGAGACGTTTTTCTTTATGAGGTCCGAGAGTATTTCGAGGAACGGGACCATCTTGCCTTTCTTATCGACGTGGAGATCTTTCAGGTCGCTTGTCCCGAGCCAGAGGAAGTGCTTCGCCTTTGGGATGCGGTCGAGGATGACCCTTTCGTATATCTCAGTGCCTGTGATAAGTTCGGTTTTGCTCATAGCTTGAACGCTTTTCGAAGGGAATGGATTATGTCGGTTACGATGAGGCTTACCTGACCGATTTTTTTTGCGGCTATGTCTCCGGCGAGTCCGTGTGTGTAAGTGGCGGCGATGGCGGCGTGCAAATCAGTCATTCCCTGTGCGACAAAAGCAGCGATGATGCCGGTAAGAACGTCGCCGGAACCTGCCGTTGCCATGCCGGGGTTGCCGGTTGTATTTATGTAAAACTTTTCACCGTTAGTTACGACGGTGCCTGCCCCTTTGAGTATAACGGTACAGTTGCAGGCTTTGGCCAGCATCTGGGCTTGGGCGGTTCTGTCGCCGGGTATCGGTTCCCTGAATAGAGATGACCATAATCGTTTCATTTCGCCGGGGTGCGGGGTGAGTATGACCGAAGCGGTCTTTCTCTCGACCCAGTCCGGATCCTTTGCGAGACAGTTCAGACCGTCAGCATCTATTATAAGGCGAAGATCGGGTTGGGCGATCAGGACATTTAATACATCCCTTACCCCTCTGCTCTGACCGATACCCGGCCCGAAGGCGGTGACGTCATTTTGCGTGATCTGGTCAAGAACCGTAGCGATCGCCGCCGAAGCAATGCAACCATCGTCATCGACTGCAAGCGGGATCGTTGTATAGCATGGATCGATAGCCGCTACGATGGGCAGAACGCTTTGGGGTGTTGCGATGCGGACCAGTCCCGCACCGCTGCGAAGGGCCGCTTTGCCTGCAAGGGCGACAGCGCCGCTCATTCCGACCGAACCGCCTACGATAAGAACCTTGCCGAAAGTGCCCTTGTGGGCATCGGTTGCTCTCGAAGCTAATTTCGGTACATCGGTTACCTGTTCCATCGAAAAATTCCTTTATGTTTTATTTTCGAGTTTGCGGTTTATCATAGCGGCTGAGTACCCGGCTCCGAATCCGTTGTCTATGTTTACGACAGTGACGCCGGATGCGCAACTGTTGAGCATGGCAAGCAGTGCGGCCAGCCCTTCGAAGCTTGCACCGTAGCCAACGCTTGTCGGGACGGCGATAACGGGTGAGTCGATGAGTCCGCCTATTACGCTTGCGAGCGCTCCTTCCATTCCTGCTACGACGATGACGACCGATGCGTCTTTAAGGGTCGCAAGGGTATCGGCATGGCCAAGCAAGCGGTGGATGCCCGCGACTCCTACGTCGCTTATCATTTCTACTCGCTGGCCCATCGTTTCGGCGGTAACTTTCGCTTCTTCGGCGACGGGCAGATCAGCGGTTCCAGCGGTTGCGATGGCGATATAATTATTTGACGCCTCCAGCGGGGCTTGCTCAAGGACGATGATGCGGGCGAGTTTTTCATATCTGACCGACGGGAACTTTCCTGTTGCAGCGAGCGCGTCGAAGGTTTCTTCCTCAGCGCGGGTTGCCAGGACATTGTTATCGCGTTGAGCCAGTTCGGTAAAGATCGTTACGATCTGCTCGGTCGTCTTACCGGGGCAGTATATCACCTCCGGAAAGCCGCATCTGATCTGGCGATGATGGTCGATACGCGCAAAGCCTATATCCTGAAACGGCAGATGGCGGAGTTTTTCGATAGCTTCGTCAATTGTTATGTCGGCGGTCTTAACCCGCTTGAGCAGTTTTTCCAGATGATCGATATTCATGATTTTGCTCCTATGCTCTTGCCTTCGGTTCGAGGGTAAGGTCTGCGAAGATGCCGGCTTTGTATTTGTGCCATGCAAGCGAAGCGACCATTACGGCGTTATCGGTGCAGAGATTCTTAGGTGCGATGAGCAGTTTTCTATTCGTTTTGTTACACATTTCTTCAAGTGCGCCTCGCAAAGCTGAATTGGCTGCGACGCCTCCGCCTAAGAGAACCGTCTTTGCGTTTATTTTTTCGGCGGCCCGTTTTGTTTTTGCTACGAGTACATCTACGACGGCTGCCTGAAACGATGCCGCGATGTCTGCGATCTGCTTAGGCGACATTTCCGGAACCTGACTTTTGCCCTTCATGTCCTGGCCCTGACAGTAGTACAGGACGGCGGTCTTTAGTCCACTAAATGAAAAGTCGAGCGACTCCTTATCGAGCATTGAACGGGGAAAGTCTATCGCTTTGGGGTCGCCATCTTTAGCGGTTTTTTCTATGCTTGGCCCGCCGGGATATGGCAGGTTCAGGATGGATGCTACTTTGTCAAATGCTTCTCCGGCTGCGTCGTCTATTGTTGAGCCGATGAGGGTAAGGTCCAGCGGGCTTTCGCAATCGAAGAGACTCGTGTGGCCGCCCGATACCACCAGGGCTACTGCGGGCAGGTCGATGGACTCCTGCTCGATCATTGCCGACTGGAGATGTGCGTGGATGTGGTTTATGGCAATGAGCGGTTTGTCGAGGGCAAACGCCAGCGTCTTGGCGGCGGTTACTCCGACCATTAGAGCAACGGTCAGCCCCGGCTGATTGGCGATAGCGACGGCATCGATGTCATCGGTTTCCATGCCGGCTTGTTCAAAAGCCTGCGAGACGACCGGGTAGATCGCTTCCATATGGGCGCGCGAGGCAAGCTCCGGGACAACGCCGCCGAAACGAGCGTGAAGCTCCACCTGCGAAGCGACGACCGACGAACGGATATCGCGACCGTCGGTAACGATCGCGGCGGCAGTCTCATCGCAACTGGTTTCAATGCCTAATATGTTTATTGTCTTGTCCATGCGGAAACAATTATAGCGTAAGATAGCGGATTTACAAGCGGGATTTACCGGTGAAGGCGCTCCTGGCAAGAAAGAATATCTGTTTGGCCATGCTTTTGCACACTCTTGCCAGCGAGAAGTCCAGCGGGATCATTTCGGAGGGTTGGAAGTCGTCGCAGATAAGATCCGTGTAGTTGTCGCCGATCACGTCTATCATTTCAGGGTTATCGCAATAAACGCCTAACTTTTTCGCGGTTTGTATGATGGGGAGTTTTTCGGGGTTTAGCTTCGTTATCTGCGAGCAAATGAGTTCGCAGGCGATGGGGTCGACCCCGCCTATAAGTAAGCCGAGGGATTTGGGTGTGCCGCTTATGGGGCCTTTTCCCTCCATGGCGACGACGCTGTCGATGATGGTAAAAGCAGGAGCAAGCAGTTCGTATATACCGAGGAGCATTTTGCAGAAGCGGT
This sequence comes from Phycisphaerales bacterium, assembly GCA_011053245.1. The sequence continues at coordinate 42,864 of DRGS01000148.1, read as the reverse complement.
AGTCGGATTTGCCGACGGAGAAGTGCTTGACCGCTTTTTGTTTTCCGCAGACACAGCCGAACATATTCTTTACCGCAAAGGTGGCTCCGAGCTGCTGATGGGTTTTTAGCTTGGGAAGATTTATGATCCGGTCGGCTTCGAGAGCGATCGTTGCGATCTTCAGATGTGTGCCCGCTATCTTTTTGAGTTTATATTTCCTGAACGGTTTGACGGGCACGTTGAGTTTTTTAAGGGGCTCCTCAAGTTCGAGTGCCTTTATGCAAGAGTTAAGACTGTTCCACGCCGGCGAATCCGATACGAAGGGTTTTGCGCCAAGGTCGATCAGTGCCCGGGCTGTTGCGAGTATGACGGCAGGAGATGTCTGGGCAGGATGGTCGGGTGGCCTCGGCGCGATGAGGTTAGGCTTGATCAGTACGCGGTCGCCGGGTTTTATTATTGTATCGGTGCCGAGCATTGAAAATTGTCTCTGTATAGCGCGATCGACATTGGCTTCGGAGTAATCCCGGCAAGCTGTGATCGCAACGACTTCACCGGTAACATTGGTACTTGCCGGCGGGATCAATTCTCTACCCCCGTACATAAGATGACATAGGCCCTTATCATATTGACGTCCTTGTCTATCATGGCCGAGATGCTGCCATCTATGGCGACCTTACCGGTAAGATCGGGGTTACGCATCTTGATCTGGCGATCCACTCTGCAGAAAAGCTCGCTGATCATGGCAAGGCCCTGTTCGGGTTCGGTAGAACTTAGGACCACAAAGTCCCCGGTGACTGCCTTAAGGTCGAACGACGCAGCGTCAAAAACGGTTTCGCCGGACATTTTCCTTCCGGCAAGTCGGTACATGGCATCGTCAAGACCACGGCTAAACAGCGGTTGAACACTTAAATACGCAACCCCCCTGCGGTCCGGGACCGGGCGAGCCTTTATCCTGAACATAAGGTTTCCGGGCCCAAGGCTCTGCGGACTGACGGACCCGTCCAGATGCGTATAGAAGTATTTGCCCTGCTCTTCGACGGTACCTGCCAGGACGTCATCGCCCTGATCATCGAAAACGATCAGCGAACGGGCGTCGACCTTTCTGGCTTTTGCCTGCCGGAGTTTTTTGCCGAGCGGCTGCCAGTCGCTACTTTGTCCAAAGCCAGCGGAAAAACCATTGGCGCCGAACGCATGCCGGTCCTTGAAATGCAGAGGTGTTTTGCGAAGTGCCTCGAATATTTCTTCAAGTATGGATACATTTTCAGCGGGAATCTCGAAAGTCATTACCTGGAAGGTTATTCCCAGTGGTTGTTTTGTGGAAAGAGAGGGCTTGAGGTCACCGATCTTGATCGATTGCCGTCGCGGGGGCGATTTTTTTGCGGATTCACCACAGCCGATAATTGCCAGCATTGCAAAGATAAGAATAATTGAAAGGGTATCGCTCTTCATACCTGCTAATGGTAATAAAATTAGATATGTAAGTCAATGAGTCGGTGGGTATCAGACTTTGAGCTTAGGCGATTCGCAGAATTCAAGTGCAATTTTCTGGGTGAATGAGCCGCGTTTACGGTTCGGATCGGATGGGTGTGCAGTGTCATGTATACGCAAAATGCGCGCATAACTCGTAAAGCGCCCTCCATATTCGAGGATTCCTTCGGTCGGTGGAACAGACATCTCAATACTGATAAGATCGCCTGTACCGAGTCCTCGGCCATGAACCTCCATGAGCATACCGCCGGGGCTGACATTTACCGAACTGCCGGCATAAGCTATAGCTGCCGGTGTTCCTACTTTACGGCAAAGGACTTCAAGCTTTAGTGGTAAACGCTTATGGTCTCTTTTTTCTTCTTCCTCACTCATAGCATCCTTGCAGATAGAGAATCCAATACACTCTGCATTATAATCATACGCAAAATATATGCCAAGAAAAAATGAAAAGTAGAAAAAAAATTTTTCTGCCGCAAAAACCGGCGAATCGGACCGTTACAAGCGTATTTTTTAAGAAATGCCGTAAAGCTACGGTCCGATAAAAGTTAAGAATGTTGACAAATAACAACGATTAGTGTATAATAATTGAGATTCACAGGGCATCAGGTTTATGATGCCACCTTGGGGGGTGTAAGCGGATAAATTGGGTAACGTATAGACTGGTATAGGTATCAGATGTTGTCCAAAATTTAAGACATTACAGCGCAAGATTTTATATACGGGGGAACATTAAAATATTTTTCAATGTCCCTGTGAGATTTTTCAGTGAACCACAAGGAAGTTTTTCCCGAAGAGTATTTTGGTGTTGTTGTTTTTTTGCAACATAGATGATGTTTTTTTACACTATGGTGAACGGTATGACTAAAAAACCAGATAATTCTGAACATAACGATCCCGTGCGAAAGAGAGCGGCCCGAGACGCATTTGGCGGTCACAAGCTGGATTCGCATGTACTTGAATCGATGCTGGACTCGTTATCTGCCGGAGTTGTCGCTTTTGATACGGAGCTGAAGATAATCCTTGCCAACGGCCCAGCCGGCAGACTTGTCGAACTTGGCAGCCATATAGACCAAACGCTGGCAAAGGGTACCGACTCCCGGATATGGGGTAACTGGAGCAAACTGCTTGAATCGGTAATAACAGATGACAGCAAAAGCGAATACGAGGCGGTCAAGTATGAACTCGCCGGCAAACGGAAACTTCTGCATATAGTATGCACTCCGCTCAAGGACAGCACTACTGGCCAATCGATCGGCGGAGCTATTGTTATGGAAGACGTTACTGAAAAGGTTAACATTGAGCATCAGCTTACCCAGGCCGAAAGGTTGGCGGCGGTGGGCAAATTGGCAAGCAGGGTTGCCCATGAGTTGAATAATCCGATGGACGGAGTACTGAGATATATCAATCTTACTTTACGAACGGTGGAAACCGAGGGCATGGAAAAGCCCGTCGAATATCTTCAGCACTGCCGGACAGGTCTGATGAGAATGACCCAGATAATAAGTGAGCTGCTGGAATTTTCCCGGAGTAAATATTCGGCATTCGAGAACATGCCCATAGAAAAAGTAGTGGCAGATGCGGTAAAAGCGATGGAACCGAAATCGAAAAATGTGGAGATAACGGTTGTTCAGTGCTGTCCGGAATGCGTGCCCAAGATCGGCGCAGACAGTCTGTTCCAGGTATTTTGCAATCTTATCAAGAACGCGATAGATGCGATGGACGGTCAGGGCAAGTTGATGATAGCCACAGACTGCCGGGACGATGTTCTTTCGATAGCTTTTAAGGATACCGGCCCTGGATTTGCGGTCGAGCATATAGAGACGATATTTAAACCGTTCTTTACGACAAAAAGTCATGGCAAAGGGACCGGATTAGGTCTTGCGATATGCAAAGATATAGTTGAAAAATACGATGGCAGGGTCACAGCGGAAAACGCACCCGAAGGTGGAAGTGTATTTACCGTTTATCTGCCGCTTGGCAGCGACCGGGAAACCGATGAGGATCTGACCGCATGAAAAAATCGCAAATACAAATATTAGTAGTAGACGATGACCGTATCATACTCGATTCGCTGTGCGAATTTCTGTCTCTGGAAGGTTACTCGACCGTTGCAGCCGAGTCGTTTAAAGAGGCCGTGCAAAAGTTGCGGACACAAAGCTTTTCGCTGGTCATTACGGATGTCAATATGCCCGACGGAGACGGTATCGAGTTGCTTTCGATAATCAGACGAAACTATCCGCAGACGGTCGCGATCGTAATTACCGGCTATGGAACGATCGAGAGCGCAGTCGAAGCGATCAAGATGGGTGCTTACGACTATCTTACCAAGCCGATCGTTGACGATGAGTTGATCCTGGCGGTCGAGCGTGCATCCAGGCAGCATTCGCTTATCAGTGAAAATCAGGATCTGCGTTCTCAGTTGGAGAAAAAGTACAGCCTTGACAATGTCATAAGTCATGATTACAAAATGGCCAGGATATTCGATCTTTTCGAGGCCGTAGCCGATACCAAGACGACGATCCTCATGACAGGACCATCCGGTACCGGCAAGAGCATGTTAGCAAGGGCGTTGCATTACCGCTCTCCCCAAAAGAATGGACCGTTCATCGAGGTAAGCTGCGGGGCATTGCCCGAAACGCTGTTGGAAAGCGAATTGTTCGGTCATGTCAAAGGTGCTTTCACTGGAGCGGTAAACGAAAAAGAGGGCAAGTTTCTCGCATCCGACAGAGGAACAATATTTCTCGATGAGATAGCCAGTGCGTCGCCGGCTATGCAGGTAAAACTTTTGCGAGTGCTGCAGGATCGCCAATTCGAAGCTGTTGGCAGCAACAAGACGATTACCGTCGATACGCGTGTGGTACTGGCGTCCAATACCGATCTCGCCGAAGAGGTCAAAGCCGGCAGGTTCCGGGAAGACTTATTCTACCGGATCAATGTCGTAACTGTGAATCTGCCGCCGCTTGCCGAGAGGATCGGTGATGTTCCGTTACTTGCAGAGCACTTCCTGCGTCATTTCTGCCAACTGCACAGCAAACAGAAGTCCGGCATAACGCCGCCTGCCATCGAGCATTTGCAGCAATACTCATGGCCCGGAAATGTGCGGGAACTTGAGAATGTTATCGAAAGAGCCGTCCTTTTGAGCAAAGGGCCGTACATAGGAGTTGACGATCTTCCGACGCAACTCGTAGCGCAAAGCCAGGCAGGTCTTTCGCGATCTTCGTATGATCAGGCAAGCCTTAAAGAATCGCTGACCGGTCCCGAAAAGGCCATCATACGGGCGGCACTGGAGTCAAACGGATGGAATCGCCAGGCCACGGCAAAGGCACTGCAGATCAATCGCACAACACTGTACAAGAAGATGAAGCGTCTCGGACTCGAAGACGAAGCCGCAAAACTCGGACTATAAAAAATATGCAACGACCGACCTGACGGTAAATTCCGAATCGCTCAGGAAATAGTTCTCACTCCATATTATTTAACATAGCCTGTAGTTTGCTCAAGCTTGCAATTTCATGATCGGCCTGCACCGAATCATCCTTTTTTTTGCCATCACGATTCAGCCAGACAGTTTTGATCCCAACCTGCTGGGCACCGGCAATATCTGATTCGAGGCTGTTGCCAACCATCACAGCCATCTCAGCACTGACACCAAGCCTATCAATGACAGTCGAAAAAATCCTTGGGTCAGGCTTTCTAATTCCAATATCCCCGGAAATAAGAACTATATCGAAGTATCGTCCAAGCCTGGAACCTTCAAGCTTTTCACGCTGCAGATCGCTCGATCCGTTAGTAACAAGCGCTAACTTATAGCTTTGCTGAAGTTGCTTGAGAACCTCCTCTACATCTGAATATACAACATGCAACTGACGCCGATGATCTTGAAACGTTTCACTTAAAAGCTGCGGCAAAGATTCATCATATATATCAAATTCCGACAGTGCGTTGGCCCACGATTGCCTCTGATAAAACGGAGCCCATTTGCGAAGAGTCTTCATCTTCGGGTTATCACCACCAAAGCGCGACCAGAGCCCTTCCCAACTGCTTATACCGATAGCTGCGCAGTAATCGTGTGCCGAAAACTCATACCATAATTCCCGAGCCTTTTTTCGCACGGTTGAAATGAAATCTTTCCGGGCGACACCTGATTTTACCGGCAGCCGCTTATAGGCGGCCACAAACGCCGCTTCCGCAGAAGCCACTTCCACCACAAGCGTATCGTCCATATCAAAAATGATCGCCTCTATTGCCATACTTAAAATTCCTGATAGAAAGTGATACTATAACGCAGAACCCGCCTCTCTTTCGTCAATTGGCTCCAACGCATTACACCTGTGTAATAGTATCAGTGAAATTCCTCCCCAAAACAAGAAAATAATTCCGCAAAGCATCAATGCCGTGCTTAATGAATACAGATCGGATGCCCAGCCGATGACAGGGCCGAAGATCGAAAAAAACAGTCTGCGAACCAGACTCGATACCGACAGCACCGTTGCCCTTATATCCGATGTGATGATCCGATTTATATAATCTTTCAGGACCGGATAGCTTATGCCTCTGAGAAAATACAAAATAACGATAAATATTATCGACCAGAGCGATTGAAAAACGCTTAAGAGGAAAAAACAGATCGCTGTTAATATTACCAATGAGATCAAGGTTCTCTTTCTGCCGACAAACAATTCGATCCTGTGCGCGTAAAACGAAAATATCCCTACCGAAAATTGCAGCCCTGCCCACACGATCCCAAACAGAGCAAGCGGCAATCCAACCAGTTTCAGGTATGGCTGAACAAACCAGACCATCGTCAATATTGAAACTCCGATCATAGCAGAATACATGATCAGCCATTTGATCTCAGCATGGTCATGTAACGAGTACTTCACTATTCTTAAAATACTTTTCAGGTTACCTTCAGAATTGTCGAGTTTATGTCTTTCGGGCTCGATAAGACTAAATGCCACAGGTATAGAAAGAAAAGTAATTGCCGCTTCAAAATATAACGGGGTCCTCAAACTTATCAAAGCCAGCAAACCGCCGACGAGGCTGGCTATTCCTTCGGAAAAGTTCCCTATAGAGGTTAGCCTGCCCTCGATCTTTTTATATGCGCCAATGCATTCCATTTCAACGAGACTGTCATATATCAGAGCCGAATCGGCACCGGAAATAAAACTGGCACTTAATCCCAGCAGCACTTCGGCAAAAAGAAATCCCCAGAAACTGTATGATAAAGAATAGGCCGCAACGCCGGCAGTTGCCAAAATACAGCCGATTATTATCGACAGCCGCCTTCCAATGATATCTGCAAGATACCCGGAAGGAACCTCAGATATTACTATCACTATCGAAAAAATCGACTGAAGCAGGAACACCTGCAGCATTGACAAACCATTTTCCTGAAAGAACAGGACAATGACCGGCATGATCAACAGGAACCAGCGAAATGCCTTAATAAAGTACAATTTCCAAATGTTAGACTTCAGAGATACTTGCATATAGCAACCTCAAGGTGTTCATCGGTTTCAAATGGAAATATATTTAGCATTTTCAACCAAGCTCTAATTCCATATACACTGAGTTTTTTAAAGGGCTTCCTTCGATGTGGCCGGTTTCTTTAAAACCGAGGGATGTATACAACTCTTTTGCTCCAATGAACAAATCTTCATTGGTATGTAAATGCATTCGCTTATACTGTAAGTGCGTGGCTTTTTTAATAATTTCATCTGACAATTTCTTCCCTATACCCATTCGCCTGAATTTCGGTTTCACATATATTCTTTTAAATTCGCACACGCCTTCGGCTATTTCACTTACCGCAATACAACCAGCAATTGCGCCTTTATATTCAGCTAACAGTATACAGCCTTTGGGCTTAGCATATTCGCCGGGCAAACCGTTCGCTTCCCTGAGAGCCTTTTCGCTTAGTCGTTTGGCTAACGATAAACTATACGGTCTAACCAGTTCAAATATACAATCCGCATATTCAACAAAAAGCTCTTTGACAACCTCAAGATCCTCATCAGTCTCAACTGGATAAATTTTCAACATAATCCGAATACTTTCCTGTCAAAGTACATATTTCAGCCTTGGCCCGACTTCTTTGAAGCCTTCGCGAATATAGAAAGCTTTTGACCGTGCCCACTCCGGATACGCCGGGGCTCCGACTTCAAGCCGGTTCCATTTTCTCATGCGGGCATAATCAATTGCTTTTTTTATAAGCGACCTTCCCAGCTTCTTAGAACGCAAAGTCGGCACAATATAAAGCTCTTGCACAAGCCCTATCTTGCCGCCGGCATACAGGGACTCAGTTTCGGCGATCGTAATTAACCCAACTACCTTACCAGCACCATTTACATAATGAAAAACAATATAATCTTCCTTTCTGATCATCTCTTTGCACAAAGTCTCAGCTTTATCCGTATCCCATTCTACCGCCTTACCGTCAAGCTCATCAAGCAAATCTTTGATCATCTCCACAGTAATTTTAGCTCCCAGCTCAGTTGCCCTTTGAATTAACACTGCAATTCCTTTCAGTCTTTTTCATCGCCACTTTCTTTTTGTACATCAAACAGAAACCAGAATGATAAATCAACAGGTGCAAACCCAAGCATAAAAAGTATAACCAGTTGGGTATTCCTATTCTTTGAGCGCCTAAAAATGGCTCCGCAACCTTCCCACCTATTAAAAACCAGTGCCTTAAACCGATCTGTGGAAGAATCGAATACAGGATTATATCCCACGCATAAACAACAGAAATTATCAGTACGCATATAGCTGTGTTCTTTGACTTGCAAAGCGATACTAATCCAACAAGGCAATATGCAATGATAGCAGTAGTTCCGCTTCCCATCAAATGCACAAGTCCAATTTTCCAATTCAACTCAACATTTTGAATATCAGCATATCCCAAAACAAATATGTGCATGTTATCAAAAGAAATCTCCGGATAAATTTGAACACCGGGCCAAATACCCAAAACAGAAAAATCACCTCCAACAGCAGCAGCCGTCAACCCATGCCCAAGCTCATGAAATACAGAGCCCGAAACGATTGCAATAAAAAGAGAGATCGTAATAACTACTATAAAACACTTCATGACTTAGCCAGCCTTTTCTTAACATTTTTAACACAATCCGCTTTAAAGTCTTCAGTGCCGATCTCTCTGATGCGGTTAAGATTACCGATCCGGTCGCTGCGGAAGATAAAGGCAAATATCTTCGAGATAAAATTGTTCAGCTTCTTGCAATCCTCAAGGTTCTCAAAATCACCACAATCTCCGCAAGTGCTGCAATTTTTCCCCTGCGCGCAAGGCTTGACCGTGCATCCTCTATTCATCGGCTTATCACAATGACACCCCTGACACTTACCCTTTATATACGCCCCGCAATCCGAACACACCAACCCGCAATACGCCAGAACAACTTCTTTCGACCCGTCACTCATTTTGCTAACTCCTTTCAATTATTTCTTTGGCACCTCAGACCATCAGATATTCTTAAATATCCTCTACAAGAATTGCTTTTACTTTATCTGTAAGCACTCGCCCTATGTGCTTATGTTCTTCGCCAGCGGGAATAAATAGCCCATCACCTGGCCCAAACGTAATCACATCACCATCAAAATCGATTTCAATTTCCCCTTCGAGAATATATCCGATATGCCCTTTACAGCACCAGTCCGCCTCGACAAACTCCTTAGCAAACTCAACAAGCCGAAGTTTCCTGCCGTCCTGCTCATAAGCCTTAAACCGAACACCCTCCGCCGGCTCTTCCCATTCCATCGACTCAAAATCTATCCTGTATTGTTCCATGTAAAATTCCCTTTTATATTATTTATTTTCATTGTTGGCCTACGATAATTTGTAGAGTCAAAAATCAACTTTACGCAAAGGTCTCCATCCTCGACCACTTCAGAACTTGTATAGTTTATACCAAAATCCTCTAAACAGTGCTCCCAGAATAACTTTGCCGGTTCATTCTTTATTAAAATACCGAGTCCGAAACTACCGGGATAAAGACCAAAAAGCTGTTTCACCGCTAATTTGCCAATGCCTCTTTTTCTATAATTTCTCAGAATAAATAAATCCTGGACAATATAATCAACTTTTCGTCCTGTTGAACAAAAGACAAATCCAATTATACTATCGGCAAGCGTGATTTTCAAAGGTATCAGGTTATCTTCACTATAGTAAGAATCAACAAATGAGATATCAAATAAACCCATAGAGTCAAGCTGGAGATTGTCATTAAATTCAGACAGATCATGCACATAATATTGATACATGTTCTTTATGACATCTTTATCATCAACACTTAAATGCTCTATTTTAATATCCATGCTGTATTGTTCCACATCTACCCGATTGTTTCCTCGTCATACAGGGCTAAATAATAAAGTCGCCATTTTTATAGATAAGCTCACCATCGGCAAAGATCTCACCGCCATCTCTCATATCCGCCAGCATATCCCAATGAATAGCAGATTCATTCTTGCCGCCTGCTAAAGGAAAAGATGCTCCGATTGCCATATGGATCGTACCGCCCATTTTTTCGTCAAATGTCATATGCTTAATAAACCTGTTTATCACATTATTCGTTCCGATCGCAGCTTCGCCAAATCGCCTTGCCCCGGGAATCTCAAAGATCTCATCAAGCAGTTCCTTCCCTTTTTCAGCATCCCACCCCACAACTTGACCATCTTTAACCTCAAGCGATATGTCCTCAATTTCCTGGTCCATGTATAAACCTGGAAACGAAAACCTGATTTTGCCGTTAATCGAATCCTCTACTGGCGAAGTAAACACTTCACCATCCGGCATATTCAGTTTGCCCGCAGCGCTAAACCATTTCCTGCCCTTGGTAGAAAAAGTTACATCAATATCTTTGCCTGCAAAACGTATACAGTTCTTGCTGTCCAGATAATCTACTATTGCTTGCTGTTTTTTTCCCAGATCCAACCATTTAGCAATCGGATCTTCTTCATACAAAAAACAAGTTGAGTAAACATATTCTTCGTATTCACTCATGCTCATTCCGCATTCCTTTGCGGCTGCATCTGTCGGGAAATTACAAGACGCAACTTTCATATCTCTTTCGAAGCTATATGCCCTCTTGAGGTAATTTGTTAATAGATCTTTCTTTGCCATACTAACAGCCAATTTCTTTTGCGGACTAACATCTTCCAATTCTTTCAGATCAAATGGTGCCTTGACGACCAGATACGCTTCATAGTTCTCGACCATATATCTATACAGTGGCGAAATATATTTAAGCTGCTCATCGCCTGCGGCCTCATAAAATATTTTTTCTGTCCCATTCAATTCGATCTTCAATTCCGGATGCGCCCCAACCGCCAATGCCTCACGATAGATCTCATGCAAAAGATCCTCCGCCAGATATGACGAGCGAATAAGAAATCTATCCCCCTTCTTCAACTCCAGTGAATAGTTAACCAACAGCTTAGCGTATTTCTCGTAAATGTTCTTCATAGATTATCCTTCACAACTCACATATAATGCCATTATCATCAAAGTAATAGATATTTTCATGTTTGAAGCCCCACTTTGATCCTGAAACAGCAATGTGCGGCTCAAAAGTGAAGCACTCTACAGAAGAAAGGATGTTAGCGTTCCCATTCTCAATATATTTTCTTTTACTAATATCTGTTTCAATACTATGACCTAAGTTTTTCATAAAATCCAAATTCTCAAAATCCATCTCTATGATAAGATTATTAGCAAACTTATACAATTCACAAAATTTCGTATCGGCCTTGGCAAAGTTCAATAATTCTTCATGTAGTTTCATTTCAGTTACAAAGCCCGAAATAAAGTCTTCGTTTTCAGGCTGATCGACTACAATCCCATTTTCAACCGCAAAAGATCGGGCACAGTCACCCCAGATATTTTCTTTAGAGGGACTCAGGTCAATCGTCACCAAATCGGTATCGGACACCATCTCTTCGGAGGCAATATAATCTCTACCTGAAACAGACACCCTGCTCCTGCTCCCACATAACACTAACGCTGGAACTCCATGATACCAGCATTCTGTTATCCCTTTTTCTCTAAGTAATTCAATACATTCATCCGATATATCTTTTTCGGTAACTCCTTTTACAATGAAATGCTTTATCTCGCCAAGCACTTCTTTAGCAGATCGCTGAATAGTTTTATACTCATTTATATTTTTCATTTTGCTTTCGCCATCAACCAGACTGCTTTCCCGTCATACTTTCAATTTCAACCTTTATAATCACTATGTCCTCGATTCTCTTTGCTGGATATTCGAAAGCACCATCTGAATACTGCCGCATAATAACATCAAGCCCCTTGCGTTTCAATTCAACGTCCTCTATGAACACAGCCTTACCGAAACCGATAACGCTCTTAAATTTCATCCCCCACCCGCACGCCTTATCAGCCTTTACAACCTCGCAGTCTATATCGACCTCGAAGCACACGTTGCTATTGGCCCTGAGAATATCCAGCTTTTTGCCCTGGCTTGCGCAATGAAAATACAAAGCATTATCTTCATATCCAAAGCACACCGGAACCACATAAGGCTGCCCCCCATCACACAAACCAAGCCGGCACACCCCAGCTCTGCTCAAGATGTCCTCAATAACCGCAGCATCATCTATTTGTTTATCATTTCTCCGCATAACTTAGGCACCTTCTATATTCTCATTTAATCGCTTGCCCATACTGATTCTTTTTTCGGTTAAATATCCATTGGCTTTATAAAACTGCTGAACCGCATCATTGCCATCCATTATCTGGAGGTTGATTTTCATGCACCCAAGCGAGGAAAGTTTCTCCTCTGCAAAAGCAAGTAACGTCGACCCGATCCCTTTTTTCTGAAGTGCCAGCCGAACCGCTATGGAATAGATCCACCCTCTGTGCCCATCGTACCCGGCCATAACCGTACCTGCAACGGTTTCCTGTTTGACGGCTACGAAGAAAAGCCCATCTCCCGCTGCAATTTTCTTGTCAATTGCAACTTCCGGCTGGTTGTGCCCTGCCTCGTAACCAAAAACATCCTGCCAAAGTTCCACAACCTGCTTCCTGTGTTTCAGATTATCGAATTCAACAATTTTAATGGGATCAGTATTCATCATTTTGAGCCCTTATAGTCACACATTACACTTTTAGTTATTTTTTTCGTTCAGCATATCTGCCAAAGCTCGAATATGCTCAGGTGTTGTTCCACAGCAGCCGCCAACTAAACTCGCACCAGCCTCTATACATTTATCCATACCCGCTGCGAATGGCTCCGGCCTCATTTCAAATATCGTTTTGTCACCGATAAGTTTAGGCTTACCCGCATTGGGCTGAGTCAGGATCGGCAGCGACGTTGCGGATTTCAACAAAGATACCACTACTGACATCTGCTCTGGGTCAAGGTCGCCACAGTTGGCACCGATCACATCAGCACCGGCATCGCCAAGACGCCTGGCGCAGTCCTCGGCTGAATTACCCATTATCGTTCGCCCTCCGTTGGCCTCGGTTTGAAAGGCCATTGAAACGATCACGGGCAGCGAAAAATCCCCTTTGCACGCCCTGAGAGCGCATAACGCCTCGTTTAGGTCGAACATGGTCTCAACAATAAATCCATCTACTCCGGATTCGGCAAGTATTTCGGCTTGCTCGGCGAAACTGTCGTAAAATTGAGACTCCTTATAGCTGCCGTACGGCTCAAGTAGTTGGCCGGTAGAACTAATATCGCCTAATACATATTGTCCTTCGCTTGCAGCCTGCCTTGCCAATTCAGTACCAGCCTTATTAACCTCGCACACGTTCACGCCGACATTATGCGTCTCAATATAAATACGGTTCATAGTCAGCGTATTCGTAGTTAGTCCATTGCAGCCGGCTTGACAATATTCCCGGTGGATTTCCAGAACTGCTTCGGGAGAATCAAGGTTATTTCGACCACGAGACATCAACCCGCGCTTATCAAGCTGGGTTCCCATCGCCCCATCAAACAGCAATACCTTTTGCTCTTTTAAGAATTCCAACAAATCCATAACAGCTCTCTTTAAAAATACAGTCCTTAACTTTTCGACGTAACCAGGCTTTCTAGGCATAGTGCGGTCGGATAAGCATCTTTTCATAAATCAACCTAATCCACAACCGCCAATTAGTCAAGTAGATTCCTCATGTCAAAAAATCGAAGATAATTCGTAGCGTAATAGCGAAGGGGGTAAATTTCACCACTCTGCGGTCAACGGTCAATTATCAGTTTCCCGGCTTTAGTTGCTCAGCCGCATTGCAGCGACGAGTATGTGGCGGAGTTTGTCCATGCTTAGAGAATCGAGATAGGCGTCGGTGAAGTCGAATTCGAACCGGCCCTTGAAAGTCATGATCCGGCTTTTTATTTCCGGTTTGCTCATGGAATTGATTGAATTATCTTTATCACCGGCCATGTCAGAACCCATTTTCTTATCCTTGCCAACACCTCTATAAGATCATCTGGTCATTGCCGGATGCAGACACAAAAAGTGCCCGCGTTTCTGCTTATTAGTAAGGATCTTTTAATCATCGCACAAAGGCGGTGACACATTTATTCCAATGCAAAAAACGCGGGCTCTTTTAGCAATAAACCGTATAACTAATCGGCATGAATTGAGTGAAATCTTTAATTATAGCAGCCGGATCAATAATTATTTTCGGCATGCTCTAAAAGAGGCTGTCCAGAGCTTTGAGGCGGCTCTATTATCGGAAGTGAATTGGCGGCCTCTCTGTTTTCTAAAGATATCGTTTCCAGAATTGTTTCGACGAATGCCCTTGTGATCGTTTCCCCGGGCCAGGTTCTTTTGGAACGTTCTATATTTTCCTCTGCCCAGAGCATCGCAAGCGGCAAAATTATGGCTTCCTGCAAGGTGTTATCCAGCTTATCGGACGTTTGCATCAGCACACTGGCGATACTGACAGGCATTTCAACGACCCGGGGGATCGACGGTGCAGTGTACTTACAAGCAGGCGCCTCGGTCGTGACCAGATGTTCCCGGCACACCAGCGGCCTTATATCATATATATCGCAGCTTTTGTTTGTCAGAAACGGGCAGGTAAGGTTCAAATTGCCGTACCATGCTGAGATGTCATCCGTGCTGTTTTCTTCGCTTATCCGGTCGTTCTTTTCGCCGGGCAGTTTCTCCGGCATGGTATGGTCCAGTATGTACTTTGCTCCGTTTATCATTGATCGCATAAACGATTGCCGCTTTTGCACAGGCATCGCGAATATCTCATCTTTGATGCGGAACGCTTCCGCCGACGACAGAGAAACCAGATAGCTGCAGCAGCTTGCACACCCTTTTCCGCATGTTACTTGTCGCCCATGGTCGGATTCGTTTTGCGTGGCGGCATTTATGATCTCCGTGCAAAGCTGACGTGCTGCCGGTACCAGATCGGAAAGTTTCGCCTGACGATCGCCGTAACTCAGTGTAAAGTTTAAGGGTTTGCCGTCAAGTTCGATCTCAAAATCGATGCAACCTTTGTGGTCGGTTGCGTTGCTGTCAAATGTGCTACCTTTGTGCAGCGCAATAATGCTGTCATTTGATCCGTCAAATTTCGTGCTACAGCGTTCCATGTATCCATTATCGGCTCGACGTGGAGATAAGTTAATAGCGATTTCGATGATAAAAAGCATGAAAACAGCGTTATTCGGACGTGGCTATAATAACTTTCCGAACAGGGTTAAGGGGGCGGTTTTTATTACACTTACCTTCACAAACTCGCCGGAATTTTTTTCGTCTCCGTTGAACACAACGATGTGATCGGTCGCCGTTCGTCCGATAAGTTGAGGCAAGCCATTGTTATCGGAACTATTCAAATGCGGCTTTTTGCTGAGCCCCTCAACGAGAACTACGACAGTCTGCCCCATGAGCTTTTCGTTTTCTTCTCCGCTGATCTCGTTTTGAACCTTGAGCAGTTCCATGTTACGATACTTCTTTGTTTCGTCGGGTACGTTGTCCGATAATTTTTCAGCGGTGCGTGTTCCCGGCCTCGGCGAGTACTTAAAGACAAAGCAGTTTTTGTACCGTGCCTTCTTAACGAGGTCAACGGTCGCCTGAAAATCTTCTTCGGTCTCACCCGGAAACCCGACGATAAAATCGCCAGCGATCGCGATACCGTCTACGATGCCTCTGGCTTTATCCAGCAGGTCAAGGTATTGCCCAGCGGTATAGTTGCGGTTCATCGCCTTCAGGATCCTGTCCGATCCGCTCTGTGCCGGTATGTGAAGATAAGGACACACCTTCGGAACCTCGGCCATGACATGCAGAATATCTTCGTCGAATTTACCCGGATGACTCGTAATAAAACGAAGCCATTTAACCGCTTCGATTTCGCTGACGGCCCCAAGCAGATCGCCGAGACGATACGTTTTATCACCCGCCGTGTACTCGTATGAATTAACCGTTTGCCCCAAAAGCGTTATCTGCGTAACACCCTTGTCCGTGAGTCTTTTTATCTGTTCGAGGATCGCTTTCGGAGGCCGTGAAATTTCCGGCCCGCGAACGTATGGAACGACGCAGTATGTGCAGAACTTATTACACCCGCGCATTACGCGCACGAAAGCCTGGCTCTTGATATAGTTTTCATCGGTGTCGTACGCAAGTTCGAAATCGTCGAGTTTGTCGCTTACGGTTTTGTCGGCCTTTGCGCGGATCTTTTCGGTCACGCTTACCATCGGTACTTTTTCGCTGATCGCTTTTTGAACCAGTTCGCTTATGTTCGATATCTGCGCCGGACCACAGACGATATCCACCGCTTCGTGTTCAAGCAACTCACCGCCCAACCGCTGGGCCATACACCCGATAACACCGACAACGAGCCCCGGCCGGGATTGCTTGATATGTTTCAGATGTCCCAAATGCGAATACACTTTCTGCTCGGCATGTTCGCGGACCGAGCACGTATTTATCAGCACAACATCGGCATCTTCGGATCTCTCGACAAGCGTAAAACCCGACGCCTTGAGCGCATTGGTCACCAGCGACGAATCAAGCTTATTCATCTGGCACCCGAAACTCTTTATATGCAATCTTTTATCGTTCATGGGAAAATCCGATTGTACCCGTTCTGCGGAGAAAAAGCAAATTGTCTCACCGGCCCCCTCACTTGCCGAGCGTAATGACCGTCATTTCCGGCCTGCAGAAAAATCGCACCGCCACACCGCTTACGCCTGCCCCGCGGGACGTATACCCCTGCATATTCTTCCACGACCACTTGCCCTTGACTATTTTGTAAGGAACACTCGACGAAGTAACCACCGCTATCCCACCCGGCAGGCACACCTGGCCGCCATGGGTATGCCCCGACAATTGCAAGTGCCCGCCCGCCCTGGCGATCCGCCGGTAAGGCTCCGGAGAATGGCTTATCACGATCCTGCATTCGCCGTCCCGGATCGAACTTTGTGCTAATTCCAGATCATCCGCTCCGAAATAGTGGCTATCGTCAATGCCGACAAGATGCAAACAGCTATCGCCTTTTGTGATCGCGACGCTGTCATTGACAAGCATCCTGACCCCAGCGGCGCTCAGCGTTTCAGCGATTCCGTACCTGTCATGATTGCCAAGCACACCATAAACCGGCGAACTCTCCGCAAGCCCCCTTGCAAGCTCCTCCATCTGACTCGCGCATTCGGTATCATGCCCCCGGTCCATTTTGAAACTGTAGTCACCGCCCAGAATGCAAAGATCATAATCGAGCTTACCAGCCTCCTCAAGTATCCGCCGCCCGATCCCCTCCAGAGAGTCAATATGAATATCCGTCAGGAACAGTATCCGCATGCCCTCAAACTCAGCCGGCAAATTCGCAAGCTTGATCTCAACTTCTTCGACCATGATCGACTCGGCATTCCGCCGGCCCCTTGACCGCAGAAAAGCCGCCCGAAGCGAAAAACGGAAAACTTTAATAAGAAAGGGAAGGTTCTCAAAATGCAGCCACCCCAGCCGCCCGCGCTTCACCGCATGAACGCCCCCCTCCTCCTCCACAAGTTGTCGTTGTCTGCTAATTGGCTGCATAAGTACGACTCCGTACGCTCTATACCCAATCTCGGTTCATACAGTAAGCATATCCAGCCGAAAAAGCAAACAACAACGATAATCATGCATTTTTCTTATCACTACCGTTTTTGCTAAATATCTGTTTTATTCTCGCAGGCGGCCGGACGATGAACATCGCAAGCGTAAAAACGCCCACTGCTCCCGTTACCCAGATCAATATCATCGGGTTCACTCGCGGATAAACGAAACGCTCGATATAGTAGACAATAAAGGAGCCAGGATACACAAGCTCTCCGTCGTATCGCGACCTCAGAGCGTTTTCCCACCCTGTCAAGGGGCAGTATTTCCCCATCGTCGCCAGCAGCCCCACATACACTATCCCGCAAAGATGAAGCACCCTGAAACCTGCCCAGTCAAAAAATCGCTCGCACCAGCCCCCGCAAGCCCGAAAAACATAAACACCAAGAAAAGCCCAAACAGTAAAACCAACCCCAATGAGCATAAACAATATCCACAGAAAATGAACAATTACAATAATATCAGCAACAACTCTATAAAACATTATAATACCTGACTTCTTTGTCATACCTGCCTGTCCTGAGCGAAGTCGAAGGGGCATGTCTTAGGCAGGGAACCAAAAATTCAAAACTCAATTGCCGTGCCTACGCAGTAACTTCAAAGCAGTCTCAAGAACACGATCACTTTTATGTATCTGTGCATTACTGGTTCGGATAGGAACATCGGGCATAATCCCTTCCCCCTCAAAGCAGGTACCATCTGCTCTAAGTGCTTTCCATGACGGCAAGAAAACGACCACTCCGTTACCCAGATCGTGCGGTTTTGGGTTGCCGGAACTGCCATACGATTTTTCTCCTATGAGAACACAATTCGGCACTTGCTTCATCATTAATAGGAAAGCGTCGCAACTGCTCATATTTGTCGGGCCCATCAGGACAACCACTTGGCCTTGATAGCGCGGCATATCGGGATTGGGTTTAAGTATTCGCTCCTGAATATTTCCCCATCCATCGGGATCCTGTCTGCGGTTAGGGTAGACGTGTTTTGCGTAGACTACGGATTTATCGATAAAGCAGCCGGCGAAATCCTGGGCTAATGGTTCTGCTCCGCCACCGTTTGGCCTTACGTCAACGATCAAAGCCTTAGTGTCGGATAACTCACGAAGAGCTTGGTATGCGGCTTTTTGCATTTGTTTATCATGTCTACTCCACGAACTTATGAGGATATAACCAATGTCATTATCAAAACGGCCCGAGCTTATTATCTTGTTGCGTTTTTTCCATTGGGGGACTATTTTTGAGAGCAGCGTTACGCTGTAGTTAGACTTGGTTTTTCTCTTAAATCCTCCCGGTATTTTCTTGTCGTTTAGCTTAACCCATATATGCGCATCTCTGGCTCTAGACAGCATTTTCACAGTGATCTGGGCAAACTGCTCGGGTGTCCTGCAACGGTTTAACTTAGGTGTAAATGTATCAAACGTCTTATCCCAATCCACGCCCCTTATATCGCGGTAGGAGTATTTCTGATCAATGGCATATAGCAATTTATTTGTAGCCCTTGTATTGCCGGATGGCGTATCATTTTTGGTAAGCTCCGAAGGGGGCGACGGCAGGCTTTTGCGCAGATTATCTACGACTATTTCCCTGCCTTTTTTAGTCATTGCAGAATATGCAACCCATACATTTGCCCGCGAGTCATAGGCCGCTGAGCAGAATCTTGGATTATCTGACGTTTTTATGGTCGCGGTTGACCAGTTGTTTTCCACATCCAGATCGGCTCTCTTAAGCACCCATTTACTGCCATTTTCTGTTTCACTCCAGAGCAAACTAAGTTCCCCATTCGGACCTTTAGCAAAACAGGGACTGCAAACATTCATGACCGGCTTGTCTAAAGATCGGATTTCATCAACAGGATAATTGCGCCCAATATCCGGATTGCCAACACAGAGACTTTTCCGCTGGTTCCTGTCAAGGCTATCCCATGCAAACCAGACTTGTTTATTCTTACCAGTTATTAAAGAAGGGGTTACTTCGATTTTTTTCTCGCTAACACGGGATATGTTTCCAAGATTCAAATTACTCGAAATTGCTCGCATAAAGATCGTTGGGGTTTGCCCCTGATTCGAATAGCCCTTATTAGGAGGATGAAAGTCCCAACTCCATGCGATGACAGCGCCACTACCGTAAGTTGAAATAGCCGGTTCCGTATGATCCTCATACCATGGGACATCCGTCGGGCTTATCTGAATTTCCTGCGACAACTTGCCGTTTTCCAGCCTGCGAAGATATACTTCCTTATCACGAGACACCAGTCCCCTCTTGTGCCACTTATAATAGGTGATCCATATACGTCCTTTTTCGTCACAGGTCATACGGGGATGCATCGCATCATCATCGGAATGAGTCAACTGAATTGGAGCAGAGTTCCCCAACTGTGTAAGTGGCGATATAAAAACATCATACTTATTTCCTTTAGCGTTACTTACCCAACTGATCCAGGCTTTGCCTTCTTTGTCAACAATAACCGTCCCGTCATATTCATCACTGTCAGTGGCGGCAAAAGGCCGATCTTGCGACCATGTTTTCCCGTCAAAAACACGAACGAATATATCATTTGATCCATTCCGATTAGTTGTAAAAACTACATATATTTTACCGTCGTCTCCGCAGGCAATTGACGGGAACCGCTCGCAAATATCCTGCTTTTCCATTTCCCCTGTTCGCTGCAAAGTGGCTGGTGTATATGTAACGCCATCTCGTATTATATTTTTGCCTGGCATGGGTTCCGAAAGCATTTTGTTAAGTATACCTCTAAGTTCGGACCAATCTTTTTCATGCGGGCTGTTTATTTTATAAACTATTTTGCCATTATGATCGGCCAGCATAAGAAATGTCCATCCATCTCTGTTGTATCTTTTTTCGAATGAACGGTTTGTGTCAAGTAACTGAACAAATGGCAGCCTGTAGTGTTTTTGGAAATCCAATGCCGCTAATTCATTATCACCAGCAACAGTTCGAACTGTAGCAAGACCTTTATCGGCATATTCGGCGGCGATTTTCCTAAGAGGTTCGGCATCGTGTTGGCAGCCACCGCACCAACACGATCCTGACATTATCAGAACCGGTACATTTTCGTAATCCCGTGAATCGATAATTCGCCCGTATGTATCAGGCAAACTAAAGTCAAGTTTTTCTCTTGAAAATAACCTTTGAGCGACTGAGGTTTTGGGGCTGGCTTTGTCAATCTTGCATTCGGTAGAAGTACACAACTTAGGTATTTCGCCGCCCTGCCAGCTTTTCCATTTCTCCTTGTCATCGCCGTAATACACGCCCGTTATTTCAGCAAGCGAAACTCTTGCGTAAACGCGTGTATTTGCGTTTACATTATCCAACAGGCCTATCAATACAGGAATTGAGCTTTGATTTCCGATCTGTCCCAATGACCTCGTGCAAACCCATCGCAAGCGACCGCTGGCTCCTGTTGCAACTTTTCTTTCCAGTGATCTTGCACCCTCCGCTGCTTTAGCCATCCCAAGATACGCCGCGGCTTGGGTGCTTTTTGGGGAATTTCTACCGTTCAAATTATTGATCCATTTCTTTACCATGCCCTTCTTTTCAGTCTCAGAGGACGATTCATAGTGGCCGGGCAATTTAAACAAGCTATCAAAAAAATGATCGAAGTCATTTAACTTCGATTTGGTTTGCGGGTCAAGCAATTCAATGTTCTTCCAGACTGATGCAGATACGTCACTCTCTGCCTTGGCAAAATTAGCAGTGAATATCAGAGCAAATCCAAATATGATAAAAATTATTCTCACAAATACTTTTCGGCTCAACGCTTTCTCCGGAAATAACGCAATAGCTCATAAATTAAAAATAACCAAATTCATCCTCTGTTTTCTACAATAAAGAATCGATTCTGTCAAGAAATTTCTCATTCAAAATCGCAGATTCTTCGTAGCTGCGCAGCAGCGAAGTAGAAAAGAAATATTCCACAATTTCTTTCCTTCGTGCCATTAAAGACTTTTGATTGGTTAATTAAGTTTCAAAAACCAAGTAGATTACTCCGCCAAGAACAAACAAAATACCTGCAATCAAAAACACCTTAAATTTTCTTAGATCGCAACCTTTATTGTCGGCCTTATATGAACGATAAAAATCTCTGCTTCTAATGATCGAACAGTATCCACTGCCAACAAGTGCCATCACCATCATTATATCTGAAAAAGCCATACCAAATTTCCTCGGGCATAATTAAAGTTCCAGAAACCTCTCCCAACTTCTACACTTTCCTGCCTGTCGGGCCAAAGCCTCTGGCGACGCCGGATAACCAACCTAATCCACAATCCCCATTAAAAAACATGGAGCGAAGCGATTCCACAACTAAAAACTAAAGACTTAAAACTTAAAACTCTTAAATACCCCATCCATCCCCAATAATCAACAATTCCTTTTTTTCTTCATATTTCCCAAAAAACACCTTTTCTTCGTGGAAATTAGTGTTAATTCGTGGTTCCAGTAGTTAAAAACCGGATAATTCCAAATCCTTGTAAATCCAACCTTTATCCCGTTGTTATAGTTGCTGTTGTTGTTAAAACCAATAATTAAATATCCTGTTATCCTGTCAAAATGCAGTTAAAATCTTTTCTTTGCGCCTCTGCGCCTTTGCGGGATAAAATATCTTCGTATTTCAAAAAATTCAGTTGACAAAAGACTCCCATCTTTGTATAATGGCTAATTAACAATCAGGATAGATTGCAGTGGTGTATTGGACAAAAAAATCCGTGTACATTCGTGTTAATTAGTGGTTCAAGTAGTTAAAAAACGTGAAAAATGACAAAAACGAAACAGTTTAAACTTAGCACAAAACCCTCGCTTTTTTCAGGAATTATAACCAAATTGCGAAACCTTTTATTGAGGAACGAAGCCAATTTAAGCAACCAAAAATTCACTACAAACCCTTGCGGCATAGAGGTTTACAACGCTTTTCACCCCAAAACCAAAAACGGAACGAACCCAAACGAAGCCAATTTCAAAACCCAATTTCCAAGCCCCGACAGTGATGGAGGGGACAAAAATCGCCGATCGCAAGCGACCCGACGGGAAACCTCGCTTTTTCTGGGAACCCCCTCGTTTTCACTACCCCTTATTTGTAAAAACAAACCCAATTCCCCAACTCAGAGAAACACTGCAACTACTTGCAAAAGAGAGAGTTACAAAGATTTCTCGCTCAAAATCTACCAAAAAAACAAACCCAATACAAACCCAAACAAACCCAATTTTTTCACTACTCCCAATCCCCATTTTAGCGCAGAGCTTTTTTCGGTACTATTAGCCCGCCGACCTGTCGGTGTGGTTCTATCTACAAAACCGCTAAAGCTTGTCCCTGCATGCATTAAGCAGGGATCACCCAGAGGGAAAACCAACTACACCACCACCTCGACATTACCACCAAGCCGCTCCGCGATCTCATCCAGCCGCTCCCGCTCAACCCGCAATGCCGTCTCCTTAACCGTAGGCCGCACCGCCGTATTCAACTGCACCTTATCCGGACCGATCCGCTCAATTATCGCCCCGATCTTATCGACCTGCTCATCGGATGCGTTAACCCCCTCACTCAAAAAAACCTCCAGCCACATCCGCCCCGAATACTCCCTCCGAAATTCACACAACCCATCCACGAAAACATCGAAGTCAATATCTTTATGCGGAAAGTTGATCTTGCCAAAAGTTTCCGCATCGCCAGCATCCAGCGATGGCACTACCAGATCCGCCTTACAGCAATCGGCCCGCACCGCTGGATCGCTCAAAAGCGTCCCGTTGGTTATCACCGCGACTGGAATATCGGTAATTGCCCTGATACCGTCGATGATCTTCCCCATCGCCGAGTTAAGCGTCGGCTCCCCGCTGCCGCTAAATGTCACAAAGTCAGCCTCAACTCCTGCTCCAACCCGTTCTTTCAATTCCTCCAGCACCACATCAGCGGAAACATATTCTTTTCTCTCCAGCGTCCGCTCACCGTCAATGCCAAGCTGGCAATATATACAATTTTGCGTACACACCTTAAGTGGAACAATATCAACCCCCAAACTCCGCCCCAAACGCCGCGATGCAACTGGCCCGAAAATATGCTTACCCTCTACCATCACGATCAGCTTCCAACTACATCAAAAATTTTCTTACACGTCGCGACCACCCCCTCGACCCACTCGATCGGCATAACGCACGCGGCATCGCACTTAGCATTGTCGGGATCGGTATGCACCTCAAGGAACAATCCATTCGCCCCAGCCGCTACCGCCGCTTTCGCTAATACCGGCGCCAGCTCACGCGACCCTGCACTTGCATCGCCGAGTCCACCCGGCTGCTGCGTACTGTGCGTAGCGTCAAATATAACCGCACAACCCAGATCCTTCATCGCACCTATCGCCGTCATATCATTGACCAGCCGGTTATACCCGAAAAATGTACCACGCTCGGTCAGCATGATCTTATCGTTGCCGGTAGATCTTATTTTCGCAACCACATTGGCCATCTCCGCCGGCGAAACAAACTGCCCCTTCTTAACCGCAACCGGTTTATTCGTATTCCCGCAGGCTACTAACAGATCCGTTTGCCTGCACAAAAACGCCGGCACCTGCAAACAGTCAACAACCTTACCGACCGCTGCCGCCTGCGATGCTTCATGGACATCCGTCATCACCGCCAAACCGGTTTCATCCCGAACTTTCGCCAATATCTCAAGACCCTTTTCAATGCCAGGCCCCCGAAAACTCGATATACTCGAACGGTTCGCCTTATCGAAGCTGCCCTTGAAAATAAACTTCACACCGGTAGACTCGGCGATCTCCACAAGCTGTCCGGCAATATCAAGGCACAACGTTTCACTTTCGATAACGCAGGGGCCAGCAATGACGAAAAATTCGCCATCGACTCCAACCCGCACATCGCCGATCTTAAATTCACTGCCCATAATAACTCCCATTCTAAAAACCGGCGTTTTAGCCGATTATTCTCAAAAGTCTCGTCCGAATACCCGCAGGTTTGGCGCCGGGCGGCACGATCACATTCACAGCTTGCGGTATCACTTCTATTTTTACAGGCAAGTCAGGACCCGGATCGCCGTCCAGTTCGCTATAAACGCCCTCATCGCTGCTCGATATCTCGATGACCTTGCCTTGTCTGTACACAACATCCGACATATCGGAGTGGATCTTCAAAATGCTCGTAACCGAATGCTTCGCCAGGTGAAGCCGCGAATTGCACTTATAAAAACAAACATCCAGCAGCCCGTCGCTGTAATCGGCATAGTGCAAAAGTTCCAGCCCCACCGCATACCTCGAAATATTCCCCACAAAAATAAGCCCGCACCCTTCAAATATTTCCTCGCCGTCCACTGTCAGTTTAAAATTCGGGTACTTATGCTCCCAGAGCGTCCGCCACATCGGCCAGAAATAATCCAGATGATTGATATGCCCGCTCCGCTCCATGTTCACACGATGAACCACTTCCCCGTCAAACCCGAAACCTGCGATAGATGTAAAGTGCTGACCGTTTGCGCATCCAAGATCCAGCGATCTCGTTTCGCCGCCCTCAAACGCCTTTATCAGCGTCTTCGTCTTAACATCATAGCCAAGCTCGTTGGCAAGAAGATTCTCCGTCCCGCACGGTATCACCATCAGCGGTTTGCCGCTGCCCTCTAATCCGTGAATGACATCCCGCGCCGTCCCGTCACCGCCGGCAACGGCTACCATCTGGCAGTCTTCGCTGCGACCGGCATCTTCGGCCATTTCCCTTGCATGGTCCAGCGACTTAGTGAAACATGTGCGCACATCGTATCCCTTTTTACGGAGATAGTCGTTGAACTTGGCGACCATGTGCTTTCCGCTGCTGGCACCGGACTTCGGATTTATTATATAACTGATGTAACCATCGTCTTTGTGCATAGCCAAACCGTTTCAATATAGATTAGTTAGCTGTTAATCTCGCTCATCATCACGGCATACCCCTTATCGATATGCTCGCAACCAGCCAGTCCCAATTCCGCAATAACCTTGCTTATCGCATCTTCGTCAGGGCCTTCAACCTCTACAAATCTTCCTAAGGGTTCAATCTCGTCCAGGCACACTTCGCACCCGCCAAGGGTCCATATCTGCCGCCGCTTTTCAAATTCGAGTTTTCGTTCGTACCCCAACTTTCCCAGCAGTAATATCATATCCTTAAGGCTGTCAACTTCAACTTCTATTTCCTGGCGAGCCTTATATTTCCCACCCTGCCTTTTACCCTTATAGGTCAAAATATTGTTCTCTGCTCCCTCGCCCGTCCGCCGCCTTAGCCGCAAACCGCATCCTTTTTCCAGCAGCCGTTTCCCGGCATCGTCAAAGAATATGTCCCGTTCGACGAACTCACCGATAAATTCGGCCCCGCATTTTTTTAAAGCCGCAGCCACATTATCCAGCGAATCGACCTTTATCTTCGTTTCGATCTCGATTTTCATAAAATCGCCTTATGATGCAACGATGTTTACGAGTCTGCTCTTAATAACGATAACCTTACGCACAGTCTTACCGGCTATCGCGGCTTGAACCTTTTCACTTGCCAGAGCTTTTTCCTTTATCGCATCTTCGCTTGCATCTGCACTTACCACGATCCGATCCTTGATCTTGCCTAATACCTGAACCGCTAATTCGAGTTCCTTCTCCTTAATAAGTTCACTGTCGTATTCCGGCCAGTCAACGTACGCAAGCGTTCCTTCATGCCCCAAACGCTGCCACAACTCCTCTCCAACATGCGGAGCAAGCGGAGATAGCACTAATATAAATTTCTCAAGTGCCGATTTCGGCCTGACCGTAAGTTTGCTCATATGATTGATGAAGATCATCATCTGACTTATGGCTGTGTTGAAAGCGAAATTCTCAATGTCGTCGCCGACCTTCTTTATGGTCTGGTTCAGCAGCTTGGCGGTTTCGGCATCAGCTTCTGCGTCCTGCACCGCCGAATGCACCGCTCCGGTATCTTCGTCTATTATCGTTCGCCATGCCTTACTGAGGAACCGGTACACACCCTCAACCCCGTGCATGTTCCACGGTTTGGACGCTTCGAGCGGTCCCATGAACATTTCATACAGACGCATCGAATCGGCACCGTAACCATCGATAACATCGTCCGGGTTAACCACATTACCCCGCGACTTACTCATCTTCTGGCCGTCTGTGCCTAAGATCATTCCCTGATTGATCAATTTCTTAAACGGCTCAGGACTCTTAACATATCCAAGATCATACAACAGCTTATGCCAGAACCGCGAATACAACAGATGCAATACCGCGTGTTCGGCTCCGCCGATATAAAGATCGACAGGAAGCCAGTAATTTTCATTTTCGGGATCGAACGGGGCGTTGTTATTTTTGGGATCTGTATACCGCAGATAGTACCAGCAGCTTCCCGCCCATTGAGGCATCGTATTGGTTTCGCGCCTTCCCTTTGTTCCATCGGGCAATGTGACATTTACCCAGTCCGTCGCATTGGATAGCGGCGGCTCGCCTGTTCCGGTTGGTTTATAATTCTCTACCGCAGGCAGTTCCAGCGGAAGCTGGCTTTCATCAAGAGCGATACGCCTGCCGTCCTCTGCATGAATGATCGGGAACGGTTCGCCCCAATACCTCTGCCTGCTAAAGAGCCAGTCACGCAGCTTGAAATTGATCGCAGCTTTGCCTAAACCCTTTTTCTCGAGCCATGCAGCTATCTTTTCCTTGAACTCAACCGTCGGCAACCCCGTAAACTCACCTGAATTGATCGCGGTACCATTACCGCTAAAACAACCGGCAACCGGCGATGGCGGCTGAACAACTTCGATGATCGGCAGCTTAAATTTCGTAGCGAACTCAAAGTCCCTCTCATCATGTGCGGGAACTGCCATAATCGCGCCAGTCCCATAGCTGATAAGAACGTAATCGCTTATCCAGATCGGTATCTTTTCGCCGTTAACAGGATTGATCGCATGTGCCCCTGTAAACTGGCCGCTCTTATCCTTAGCAAGATCGGTCCGGTCAAGATCACTCTTCATTGAGGCTTGTTCGAGGTATTTCTTCACAGCGTCCTTGTTATCTGCTGTCGTTATGACATCTACCAGACGATGCTCCGGGGCAAGGACCATATATGTCGCTCCGAAAAGCGTATCCGGCCTGGTAGTAAAAACTCGTATCGTCTCATCGTGGCCGTCAACCGCGAAGTCAACTTCGGCTCCGATGCTCTTACCGATCCAGTCGTGCTGGAGCTTCTTGATAGAATGCGACCAGTCAACGTCAGCCAGCCCATCCAGAAGGCGCTGGCAATACTTCGTTATCCGCAGCATCCACTGCCGCATAGGTCTTCGAATAACCGGATGTCCGCCTCGCTCGCTTAAGCCGCCAATAACTTCCTCATTGGCAAGAACCGTCCCAAGTTCAGGACACCAATTAACCGGAGCAAAACTTTCGTAAGCCAAACGATGATTATCGATATACTCTCGCTTGCCCTCTTCACTCAAACCGTCAGGTATCGAAAGCTCTTCGATTGGTTTGGCTTTCTGTTCGGTCTCATCGAAGAAGCTGTTGTAGAATTTTAAAAATATCCATTGCGTCCACTTATAGTAGTTCGGGTCCGTGGTATCGACCTGTCTATCCCAGTCGTAGCTAAACCCAAGGCTCTTGATCTGCCGCCTCATATTATCGATATTCTTCTGCGTCGTATCCGCCGGATGGGTACCGGTCTGCACCGCGTACTGCTCGGCCGGCAGCCCGAACGCGTCCCAGCCGATAGGATGCAGAACATTAAAACCCTTCATCCGTTTATACCGCGATACAATATCACTGGCTGTGTAGCCTTCCGGATGGCCGACATGCAGCCCCTGCCCGCTCGGATACGGGAACATATCGAGTACATAATATTTCGGCTTATTCTTGTCTTCACCGGCTGCAAAGGTTTTATTATCTTCCCAGTACCCCTGCCACTTGGCTTCGATCTCGCTAAATTTATATTCGCCTTGTCTTTCGTCCATTTGCCCCTGTCCTTTTTACATCCCGGAATGCGGACAGCCTCGGTCCGTACATCCCATACACTTGCTATCGGTCCCGTCCTGCTTGACGCCAACGGCAAACGTCGAGAACTGCTTTTCCATATTGCCGGATCCGCACTTTTCGCAAACGTGTTTCTTCTTACCGCTCATACCCTCAAGAAACTCGCTCACAGCACCGCACTTACCGCATTTATATTCATAAATAGGCATAATAACTCCTGTAAATATTTAAGTTGGTTATGATAGCGGATTCAGCCCGTAAATGCAATAGGATGCTAAAATTGTTGAAATTCAGTTGGTTTTACGCTGTCAGGTTTTTGAGCAGGACATTACCGTCGCACTTTTTCACCGCTTCGCCGATGGTCTTAACACAGCCCTTGAGCTTTTCCAGCTCTGCCGACGGCGCCACGGGTATATCGCTATACCCCTTATTCTCCAAAGCATGTACAACGTACTGCACCGTCATCGTATCCACATCCCGCCCGGGCTGATACCGCACCAGTCGCCCGTCATCTTCCCGGATCTCACTGGCCAGTCCTGCCTCATGCAGCTCAAACAATATCTCACGCACCAGCCGGATCGGCACCTCAAGAGCGTGCGAGACGTCCTCGGCTGTCGCTGCCGCTTTTCCATCGCAAAAATTCTTCACCAGCGTCCGCATCGTTAGTAGCGACAGCAGCCTCTTATGCGAATAACTTACATTCAAACAGTCCTGCTCGAATTCATAAGTATCGACATTCTGATGGGCAAATGCAAGCTCTGCTCCGAACAGCACGATCAGCCAACTGATCTGAAGCCATATAAGGAACAGTGGTAAAGACGCCAAACTTCCGTATATCGCACTGTACTTGGAAACCCCGATCTGGGAACTGATGTACAGCGACTGAACGATCTGGAAAAGCGTACCCGACACTATCCCAGCCAGTACGCCTGACTTAAACTTTACTTTTGTATTCGGCATGAACATCAGCATGAAAGTAAAGACAACCCAGATGGTGATATACGGTGTAAATTTCAGCATGAAAAATATAAACGGCGCAATAGCCGAACTGAAAAAAGGTATCTTCTCGACGAGATACCGTATCTGTTTACTGATCATCACCGTCATAGAACTCGACAGCACCAGCAGTACCGGGCAGACCACCATCATCGAGAGATAATCCGAAAATTTCCTGACCAGACGTCTTGATCGCTTGATTCCCCAGATGTCATTAAATGAACTTTCAATATTGCTCAATAGTTTTATCACCGTCCAGAAAAGCAGTATTGTACCGATGCCCGCAACCAAACCGCCGCTGGCGTCTTCGACATGGGCCAGCATTGAATTAGAAAGAGCGATTATCTTTTCGCCTACCTCTTTCTGACCCTGGAAATTTTGCTCTACCCAGGTACGAACCCTATCGTCCATTCCAAAGCCCTTGGCAATACCGAACATCATCGCGAAAACCGGCACGATCGACAGCAGCGAAAAGAACGTCAGAGCAGAGGCCCGGAACTTACACTTATCCTCGATGAATCCGCGTACGGCAAGGACGACTATGCGAAGCTGGGTTATGAAAAACGACTTCGTCGGCGGATAGTTCTTGATCCGCAGCCGCCAAATATCGGTCCTGATAAATTTTATGATCTTTTTGAGCATCCGGTATTTTCCTGAGCCTGAGCGCATATTTCGATTCACCTTTTTTTGTATCGGCTATTTGTGTCCCTGACATTCACCTCAAACAGATCCGGTCATTAACGCATTCGCTGCGGGTGAATATATCGGACTTTCAGATGAATTACAAGATTTATTGAATCGTCGGTTTTCCTGAAAAAGACATGCCCGTGTGCGGATCCTGATTATAATTTCCGCACAACACAGGCATGTCAGCGACTTTACGTCGCATTCCCCCGAAGCCGTAGCTGGGTTTTCTGCCCGGCCTAAATCAAATATGAGTGCCGCAGTAACCTATATCATCACAGATGCTTTTCATCTTTTTCCATACCCCCGGATCCTTTATCGCTTCGAACGCAATGGGGTAAAGCAGCATATCTTCGCGTGTGATGTGTTCTGACATCGTCGGACAAAAGCAACCGGTGATGGTAATGAGTCTTGACTTGAAAGTTTCGAGTTTAAGATCGTCAAAAGAGCCTATGAGTTTGATAAGATCGTTTATGGCTAAGGTAATAAACTCGTGATCATCATACTCCGTATCGCAGAGGTTCGACCAGCCGAGTTTGCGGAGAAACGGAAAAATGACGTCGTTTTCGCGATCGAAGTGTTCCTTCATCGCATGAAGATGGGAGGTAACATGCGTGAGTTTGCAGAATTCGGAGCTGACGTTCGACAGGCTGTCGAGGTGAACGATGGTGTTGGCGAGATCCTTTAGTTCCGCAACGAATATTCTTAGCATGTCATGTTCGACAAGAACAAGGTGGAGGATGTGATTGGCGGGCAAAATTGTCCGTATGTGGTCCTTTTTTTCAAGCAGGCCCATCATCATAAATGTTGCCGAAAGTTGCCGGGCCAATTGCACCGTAAATCCAATATCGACGAGGTCGCGCTCGGCTTGGGCGATATCTTTGGGTTTGACAGTTGTTATCAGCCGGCTCGCTTCTCTGCGAAGGATCGCCGGAGCTTCCCTGCCGTTAATTCTCTGGAACAGTGAGGATAATTTGTTGCGATTGTCCCTGTTTTTTGTCTCTGCCATATCTTCCTCTCTAAAACTACACATGGTTACATTATCAGCGACATGCCTAAAACAACCCTGCTTCGACGGCACTAACCGCCAGTTCGCCTATACAGTCTCGTTGTCGGGTAGTCATTGAGACGAAATACACTTCGCAAAGCCCGTGCCAGCCGTTTTTATAGGCCCTTGAGGGCGCAAGAGCCGGTTTCAGGAAGAACATTTCATTCTGCTCTTTCAATTTGAGAGTAATCGGTCATTTTGAAAAAGGCGAAAAACCAGCAAGTCGCCCGGGAACTAATAAAATTTCAGGATTGCTCGGATATTCCCCGGTTTCTTATAGATGTTACCGGCGAGAAGGTGTATAATCAGAGTATTGGTATTAGAACAAAGCAAAGAAATGCCCGTATTCTCAAGTAGTGAATGCCGGTTGCCACGAAGGCCGACCACAGACGGAAAGGATTTCCCAGTACATGAAGGCACGAAAGGGGTGTGTGCGTATGGTTTCGTCGGATGACAGTTGCGGTGGAGGGAGGGCTGCGAAGTGGAAAAAGCTTCTGGTCAGGTATCTGCGTGCCCTGCCTGCGCAAGTCGAGGAAATGGGTCGAGCACTTGACAGCCAAGATATGTCTACTGTGGGGATTGAGGCCCACAGGATAAAAGGGACCGCCGGGACATACGGGCTTGCGGAGATCGCAGAGACGGCGGATCGGATTGAGGTGTTAGCAGAGAGTCAGGAGCAGGAAAAGGTACATAAGGATATCGAAAGGTTGGCACAGTTGGTACAGTTGCGAATATCTGAGTTGCAGAATTTGTAAATGAAAGGGGCGGCAATGGCAGAGTTTACGCCATTGATATTGAGTGTCGATGACGACGAGCATCTTCTGGAAGTAATTGGCTATGAAGTGTGCCGGTGGGGATACAGGCATATCGGGGTAAATTCGGCAGAGCAAATGTGGCAGCAGCTTGAAGATATTACGCCTGATCTGATCATGCTTGACTTGCAGCTTGACAAAGATGATGGCATGGCGGCGATAGGCCCGCTGAAGGACCGACTTCCAGATGTGCCGATCATAATCATTACCGGATACGGAACCGTTGACGCCGCTGTCGCATGTCTCAAAATTGGGGCGTACGACTTTGCCGCCAAACCGCTTGATTTCGGACGACTGAAAGTGGAGGTGGATAAGGCTCTTGAGCATAAGCGGCTTACGGTGAAGATAAAGGTTCTTGAAGCTACCGATCGCGAAAATGATTTTCACGGGATGGTCGGGCAAAGTGAGATCATGCAAAAGGTGTACAGGAGGATCGAGGTAGTTGCTCCGACGGACGCATCGATTCTGATACTCGGCGAAACCGGTGTCGGCAAAGAGCTTGTGGCAAGGGCGATCCATAGGTGCAGTTCCAGGAGCGCAGGGCCATTCGTTCCGGTAAATGCACCTGCAATACCTCACGAGCTTATCGAAAGCGCGTTGTTCGGCCATGAAAAGGGAGCCTTTACCGGTGCCCATCAGCGGCACATGGGCTTCTGCGAACAAGCCGACGGCGGAACGCTGTTTCTCGATGAGATATGCGAGATGGATTATAGCATCCAGGCCAAGCTGCTGCGGTTCCTGCAGGACCATGTCGTTCAGCCGGTCGGAGCAAGGTCGCGAAAAACCGTTGATGTGCGGGTTGTCGCGGCAACGAATCGCGATCCGTCCCTACAAATAGAACGGGGAAAGCTGCGAAGCGATTTTTATTACCGGCTTAGCATGATAACGACCGAGCTTCCACCTTTAAGACAGCGCAGCGAGGATATCGGGCTGCTTGCGAATTATTTTCTTGACCTTGCCAGACGAAAATACGGACGCCAGATGGACAGTATCGGCCAGGAAGCGATGAAGATATTACATGAGTACCCATGGCCCGGCAATGTGCGGCAATTGGAGCATCTTATCCATCAGATCGTTATAACAAATCAGGGAACCGAGCTTACCGCCGATATGTTAGGCAGCGACCTACTGCGGGCAGTATCGGCAGCGACCCCCGAAATAAGCGCAGGCAGCGTACCGATAAAGACGATACCTTCGATCAATGAAATGGAGCAGAGCCTGATCCGTGAGGCGCTGGAGTTCACGCAAGGTTCGATACCGACTGCAGCCAAGCAACTGGGCCTGAGCCAGACTACACTTTATCGAAAGATAAAAAAGTTCGGACTCCAAAGGACATTTGCCAAAAACAGCCAGTAACGTACTTGTCTGAAAATTTTGCGGATTTCAAGCGTGATGTCTGTATAATGCCTGTGAGTATACCCGGAGATAAGTTATGCGCAAGATCGCGGTAGACATAGTTCTGCTTTTAGGTGACGACATAGCCGAACGGGCTATTTGCGCAAACAAGGATCTTCGTGAAAAGTTCGACAGCGACATCGTACTGAACATGAATGATTGCCTGCCGCACATATCGCTTGCGATGGGCTGTATCGACGAAAGCGATATAGAAGCCGTCGAAAAGGTACTTGCCGAAACTGTAAAAGCAAACCGATTACAGGAACTTGTGATAGATCGGGTACACATCGGGATTAATTCAAAGGGCCAAAATGTAAGTTCGTTCGCAATCGAAATGACTGACCGGCTAAGAAAACTCCATTGCGGGGTTATGGACGAAATGGAAAAGTTCTTCAGATATGATGTCACCTCCGATATGGTTCTTGGTGACGATATAGCAGACACCACACTTGCCTGGATATGCAGCTACCGAGCCAAATCCGCTTTTGAAAATTTTTTCCCACATATCACCATCGGCTACGGCCAGGCCGAACCGATAGAAAGGGCTATTACCTTCAAACCTCCTGCTATTGCACTCTGCCACCTCGGTAACCACTGCACATGCCGCAAGGTACTTGCACATCTGCCTCTGGATGAAATATAACTTTTCGGCCAGTGACCGAAGAAATTTTTCATTTATGCTATTGACAGGCCCGCCGGCTTCGGTTAGTCTGTTCGGGCAGTGGTTTTTTGTTATTGTTAATGAAATTGCTGCAAGGAAGTCATTTGGTGAAAGTTGTCATTGTAATACCGGCTCGTTACGGTTCAAGTCGATTCCGGGGGAAAGTTCTCGCTAACGAAACCGGCAAGTTCCTCATTCAGCACACCTACGAACGGGCTTTGTGCGCCAAAACCGCCGATAAGGTACTCATCGCAACCGACAGCGATTTGGTCATGGAGGCTTGTAAAACCTTTGGTGCAGATTGCGTAATGACCTCCGAAGAGCATAAATGCGGAACCGACCGGATTGCAGAAGCCGTAGAAAATATCGAAGCTGACATCATCGTCAATCTCCAAGCCGACGAGCCCGAGATCGAGCCGGAGAACATCGACATCGTCGCAAAACTCCTGCTGGATAATCCATCCGCGGACATGGCAACGCTGGTCACAGGATTCGACAGCGCAGAACAGGTCGAAAACCCCAACGTCGTAAAGGCGGTGGTAGATAATAATGGCAGGGCACTGTACTTTTCCCGCTCGATAGTACCATACAACCGCGATGCCGGCGGCGTCGGAGATGTTAGCGGGTACTTGCGGCATCTGGGAATATATGCTTATCGAAAGGATTTCCTGTTAGAGATAACCCAGCGGCAACAGACCGCGTGGGAAATAAGCGAAAAATTAGAGCAGCTAAGGGCACTGGAGTACGGCTATACGATCATGGCCGCCAAAGTCGCCCAAGCCTGCGAAGGAATAGATACACCCGAACAGTATGCGGCATTTGTTAAAAGAATAAATAGGAATAAATGATATGGCAGATAGCAGAGAATTATTGAGTAGAGTTAGCGACGTTTCGACGGAGACTGAGTATTTTTCCCCGATACCGGAAGGTTACAAAAAGGGCAGGACCCGTTATGTGATCGTAATGGGTACGGTGATGAGCGGTCTGGGCAAGGGGATATTCTCCTCGTGCCTGGCCAAACTTTTGCAGGATAAGGGCCTAAAGGTCTCTCCGATCAAGTTGGAGGGCTATCTGAACATTGATTCCGGTACGCTCAATCCGTTCCGCCACGGTGAGGTGTTTGTCCTCGACGACGGAATGGAATGCGATATGGATCTCGGCACTTACGAAAGGATGCTCGACCAGAATCTGAGCAAGATCAATTTCACCACCAGCGGCCAGATATATAGCTCCGTTTTGAGTAAGGAACGCCACGGCGATTACCTCGGTCGCGATGTCCAGATGATCCCGCATGTTACCGGCGAGGTCAAGCTCAAGCTAAGACGCCTTGCGATGGAATCCGATGCCGATGTCATTTTCGTAGAGATCGGCGGGACCGTCGGCGATCTGGAAAACGCATTCTACATAGAGGCAATGCGTGAACTGGCCTACGAAGAGGGTCCGGGAAGCTGCTGTTTTGTCGGGCTTACCTATATACTTGAACCAAAAACATTAGGCGAGCAGAAATCCAAAGCCGCCCAGCTTGGTATAAAGCAGCTCATGCAGATGGGTATTCAGCCGGACATTATCGCCTGCCGCGCCGATAACCCGGTAAGCGAGCAGGTGAGACAGAAGATAAGCGTCTTTAGTAATGTTCCGTTCGAGCGGGTCTTCAGCATGCACGATTCGGCGAGCATCTATACGATACCTGCCATGCTCAGGGACTGCGGTCTGGACTTCGAGGTGCTTCGCATAATGAAGATCGAGGACAGGATAAGCCTGCGGCATGAGCGAAAGGAATGGGCCAAGTGGTGCGACTTCACCGATAAGATCGGCCAGGAAAAATACGAGATAACCGTCGGGATAACCGGCAAATATACATCCGTCCGCGATAGCTACGCTTCAATACTCAACGCCCTCGAACATGCAGGGATCGGGTTAGGCTGCAAGATCGACATCAAATGGATCGAGACTACCAGCGTTACCGACGATAACGCGGCACAGCATTTAGATGGCGTCGATGCGATAATCGTACCCGGCGGATTCGGCACCCGCGGGACCGAAGGCAAGATCGCCTGTGTAAAATACGCCCGTGAAAACAACCTGCCGTATCTCGGACTTTGTTTGGGCTTCCAAATGGCGGTGATAGAATTCGCCCGTAACGTCTGCGGATTGAAAGATGCAAACAGTAACGAGATCAAACCCGATTGCGCAGAACCTGTCATCGATATTCTGCCCGAACAGAAAAAGATCGAGGGCCTCGGCGGCAACATGCGATTAGGCGGCAGGGAAATTGAGATCAAAAAAGATACCATCGCCTCTCAGCTTTTCGGTAAGGCATCTTCCGTAAGAATGCGCTTCCGTCATCGTTATGAGGTTGACCCCGACTATATCGAACGTCTTGAAGAAAAGGGATTGGTTTTCTCCGGCAAGGCCCCGAACCAGCCGATCATGCAGATACTCGAAATACCCGACCACCCGTTCTTCATGGGAACCCAGGCCCATCCATGCCTGACAAGCAGACCAATGCGCCCAGAACCAATGTTCGCAGCCCTCGTCGCAGCCGGAATCCAAAAACGCAACCCCAACGCCAACATCAAAGATTGCATAAAAGCCGCACAAAAACTATGCATGTAACAGACGTTGATAGATTTAGTCCTGTAGAAGGGGCAGATTTCTGCCTATGCGGATAACTAACGGGATGACTAATTTCCGGGTTGTTATTTCAGTTGTTCGAGCTGCTTTTTTAGCTGGGCGTTCTCGGTTTCGAGCTTGGCGGCTTTTTTCGTGGTTTCGGCGAATATGCCCATTATATCGGTGACCGCCTTTGTTACCTGTTCAACGGAGGCTCTGGCTTTTTCTTTACCTTTTACGATATCGTCCTTGAGGTCTTCGATCTGTTTGTTAAGAGCCTTGATCTCGCTGTCTTTTTGTTTGATCTGGTCCTTCAATTGGAGATTTTCGTTGCCGACAAGCATTGCGCGTTTATCCGAAAACTTATTAGCTTCCTCGCAGCCGGCGGTAAAGATCACAGTCAGCAGGAAAACGGCTGAGAGCAGGGAAAGGATCGTATTATTCTTCATTTTATCGCACCTTTAAAAATTGTCTTTTGAAAACACCGTAACATAAGGCTACAATTATACATATAAATCGTCAAATATCAAGAGGGACTGAAGCATGAAAAAGTACCAAAGAGAAAAAAACAGCGATTTTAAGGTCATGACCTGCGAACAGGTTCGCGGATTTGACCGCTATGTGATAGAAAAATTATCCGTACCAAGTGTGGTTCTGATGGAAAATGCCGGTAGAAGCTGTGCGGAACTGGTCGCGGGCAGGCTAAATTCTATTGAAAATGCAAAAGTATGCGTATTCTGCGGGACGGGTAATAATGGTGGAGATGGTTTCGTCATAGCGAGGCATCTGGTCAATCGGGGTGCAGAAGTCGCCGTTGTAATTTGCGGTGATCGGGGGAAAATTTCCGGTGACGCGCGGATCAATCTTGACATAATCGAAAATATGAAACTCTCCATAACGGAGATGGATATATCCGGGCAAGTGGAAAGTTTTGTCAGTGGCTGTGACATTGTTGTCGATGCCATACTTGGTACGGGTCTTGCGGGTCAGCTTCGCGAGCCGTACATTGAACTGATTAAGAGTATCAATGCTTGCGGGATCGAAATAATTGCCGTCGATATTCCGTCGGGTCTTGACTGCGATAGCGGCAGCCCGCTGGGAGCAGCGATAAAAGCAGCGGCGACGGTGACATTCGTAGCGGTCAAGACCGGCTTTGCCGAAAATAAAGATTCGGTCAAGTACACCGGCGACATCTACGTCGCGTCAATCGGCGTCGAGCCTTAGAAAGGTTTAGATTTTCTGGCGGTCGATTCGTATCCTATCAGGTTCATGAATCGTCTCTGGTTGAAGACCGGAACCATGAAAGTCTGAGCCTGCTTAATGATCTCATTGTAACGCAGGGCATCTTCCTGAGCCTGATCGTACCTCTGCTCGACCATCGGGTCAATATCGATCTGGTTTGACGTAGGAGCTGTCATCACTTTAGGCTCCATACCGAGGACGATAAAATCGGTCATTATCGAAATATCGTCAACGATGCGGCCGTTCCAGCGTTCGATGAGTTCGGTAACTCTTTCTCTGCCATCGCGGTCGGCGGTGCCGTCGCCATCGAAATCAAAAGTACCGGAAACAACGAATGTGTTGCTTGCGTCAGTATCCCAGATAAGGTTGGCGACGATGTCTTCGGGTACAATAGCGTTCTTTTTCGACGAGGTAAGTATCCTTGCGGCACTTGCGTTTGGCGAGACCTGGAAGACCTCTATCTCTGCTTTACCCTTGCCGTCTTTGGGTATGGGTACATTCTTATTATAGACGCTGAATGTAAGTCCGGCATATACGTGGTCGCGGGAACCGATATCGAGATATGCGACATTGCCTTCTACGGAGACTATGCTGGCGTCGGCTTTGTAGGCGAGTACGTCAACGTCGGGGCGAGGTTTGATCTCTTCAAGAGTTTTAAGTGCGATCTGTAGAGACTCGTCCGTCTTGTCGAGTTTTGCCTGGACCTTGAGCATATCCATTTGGCTTTGTTCGAGTTTTTCGTTGGCTCTGTCGAGTCTTTCTACATATGCCTGAACCTGTTCGTCGGTGGACCGGGTCATCAGGTTTTTCAGGTTATTGTACTCTTCGTGCAGAGCATCGGCAGCTTTTTGTATCCGTTCCTTTTCAGCGATAAGGTCCTGTTCTTCGTTCCGCCAGTTTGCATCGTCGTCGTCATATTCCTGCTGTACCTCATCAAGCAGGAGTTCCATGTTCGTTGCGCTGTTATTGGCGGTATCAAGTTTGTTTTTCAAGTCGATAATGGTTCTGAGCAGTGCAACTCCTTCGGGCCCCCATGTGGCGGTAACGTCATCGGCGAGGAATTCGAGCGTGTCGTTTATGAGCATCTTTGCTTCGGTAACTTTTGCGCCAATGGTCCGCATCTGTGTTTCTGCGGAAGCGTCCTCGGGTACCTGACCGGTGATGGCAGAAAACAGATCGTCGAGATATGTTTGCATCGTACCGAGATATGTTTTGCCCTTGAGTCGTTTTCCGACGATCTTGTCGAGTCTTGACTGTTCTCTTGTTGAGGCGAGTTGTCCAATTTTTTTTGCGGTGTTTTCTTCCTGTATCCTGAAATTTTCGGATTTGTTGTAGAAGATAATTGCGCAAGTTAACGTGATGAGAAAGAGCACGACAAATGTTACCATTGCGTAAAGGGTAGCACTGCTGTCTGTAGATTTACCAGCTGGCATAATTTAACTCCTCAAAATAATAAATGTTACTCAAAACGGCTCATTTTCAACGTAAAAGCGGAGAGCCGGTCAGCAAACCCGATAAATATATGGGATTTGCGATAAACACCCAACCTGTGGATACTTAAGCGTATAGTATGACTTTGAAAGGGTTGAGAGTCAATAAAAAAATTTTCCCGGAAGAAAGTACAGCGGGCCTTTGGCCCGAGAGAGTAGAACGGTAGAAAGTAGAGAGTAGATAATTGGGTTTGGATTGGGTTTGGATTGGGTTTGCTTTTTTGGTGGAATTCAGAGCGTAAATTGTTGTAAGCACTTCCACTGCAAGTACTTGCAGTGATTTTCTGGTTTTTGAAATTGGGTTTGCTTCCCAGAAAAAGTGTTTCAAAAAAGCAAGGATTTCCCGAAAAAGTTTAGTGATACCTTTGCTTATCCGTCTTCGCCAAGGCTTCGACGCGACCTGGCGGAAATTGGGTTCGTTTGGGTTCGTTCCGTTTTTGGTTTTTGGTTGTGAAACGTTGTAACTCACACTACTGTAAGTACTTGCGATGCATTTTGAGCTGTTGAAATTGGGTTCGTTCCTCAAAAAAAGGTTTCGCGAAAATGCACCTTTTCCTGAAAAAAGCAAGGGTTTTGTGTCAAATTTATAAGATTGGCTTTTTGTCATTTTTTTACGTTTATTTACACTTTTGAACGGTTTATGTCCGCGAGATCGCGGACTAACAGGTTATTTTTTGCCACAGAGATCACAGAGGGCACAGAGATTAAATTTGAATTACTTGCCTTTAGTATACATTTCATATTATGTTTATGCTCTTTCAAAAAAACGTACCCCCTCTATACTTTGCACGAACTTGCGCGTTTGATGCAAAAATCGGTGATTTTTTTGGAGGTTGAAAACGGTAAGTTGTTGTTAGAAAAGGAGTAAAAAATTTTATTTTTTTGGTCAGTAGCAAGATAGTGCAAGCGCATTTGGAAGATTTTATCCGCGAAATTCGCGGATCGAACAGGTTATTTTTTGAACCACGAAGAGCACGAAACACACGAAGGAAAAGAAAAAGATCATAATATTTAAACCACTTACAAAATGAAGAGCACAAAGGAGGCGAAGGACACAAAGAAAAGATTTTTTTTGGGTTTTTGCTTGCAATATGGAGCCGGAAAGCTATAATTGAAAGTCTGGAGGGGACAACTCTTTTTGAAGGGAGAGGAAATGAAGTATACAATTCTTGTGGTGGTGATGGTTCTTGCAATAGCTAATATTGCATCAGCAGAGGTTCAATATACTATCACCGACCTCGGTACTTTAGGGGGGACTTACTCTTTTGCTTATGGTATCAATGATAGCGGGCAGGTAGTGGGAGACAGTGGCGGTAGCGGAACCGGCACACATGCTTTTTTGTATGATGACGGTGTAATGACTGACCTTGGCACGTTAGGTGGAACTACCTCTTCTGCTTTTAGTATTAATAACAGCGGGCAGATAGTGGGCCGGAGTAAAACTACTGGAAACTCCGCAACCCATCCTATTTTGTATAATGGTGGCGTAATGACTGACCTTGGTACGTTAGGGGGAACTCATTCTAATGCGACTGACATCAATGATAGCGGGCAAGTAGTGGGGTGGAGCAGGATTACTGGAGATTCTAGTGATCGTGCTTTTTTGTATGATGGTACTTCAATGGATAACCTCGGTATCCTTCTAGGAGGGGGTCGTTCCACGGCTTATGGTATCAGTGATAGCGGGCAGGTTACTGGGAGTATTTCTACGGATGCAACTTCTTCTGGACGTGCCTATTTGTATGATGGTACTTCAATGAACGCTCTTGGTACTTTAGGAGGGAGTTTCTCTACGGGGGTTGCCATAAATAGCAGCGGGCAGGTTGTGGGGGCGAGTAATTTCAATGGAGGTTCCATATATAATTGGCATGCTTTTTTGTATGATGGAACTACAATGATTGACCTTGGTACATTGGGAGGAAATGACTCTTATAGCCGAGGTATCAATGACAGCGGACAGGTGGTGGGTTTCAGTGATACTGGAACTGGACACAATACCCGTGTCTTCCATGCCTTTTTGTATAATGAAGATGAAGGTATGCTTGACTTAAATAATTTGATTCCTTCAGACAGTGGTTGGGTGTTAGAACGTGCTTACGACATTAATTTTTCGGGACAAATTGTTGGTTACGGCGAGATTGACGGGGAAAGACGCGCATTTCTGATGACCCCTGTCACGATTACCGTTGCTGTTGACATCAAGCCGGGCGGTTGTCCTAATCCTGTTAATGTTAAGAGCAAGGGCGTACTGCCGGTGGCTATTTTAGGGTCGGCTGACTTCGATACGGCCACT
The DNA here is from genome assembly GCA_011053245.1 of Phycisphaerales bacterium. Next base: position 1,084 of record DRGS01000148.1, on the reverse strand, counting down.
ATCGATCCTGCGTCTATTGAGTTGGCTGGTGTTCGACCGATCCGCAGCAGTATAGAGGACGTAGCCGGACCGGCTGCGGAAACAAGCGACTGCAACTGTGGTGAGGATGGACCTGATGGTATCGATGATCTTACGCTGAAGTTTGAGACTCAGGAAATCGTAGGGGCACTCGGTGAAGTTAATACCGGCGATGTTCGGACACTTACACTTACGGGTGTTACTCAGGACGGGATACCTATCGAGGGGGCCGACTGCGTTACTATTGTTGGTCATCACAATCCATTCAAGGCTGAGGATGTAAATAGAGACGGTGCTGTGACCATGATGGACCTTATGATACTTGCCGGTGCCGAAGCTGGTGGTGAACCTTGCCATTACAGGCCTCGATATGACCTTGACGGTAATTGTCAGGTGAACGTTGGCGACCTTGCGTTGCTGTCCCTGGATTGGCTCGTTGACTGCCAGGCTAACCCGACATCGCCTGAATGCATACCGCTTGATATTGACGGTGACGGTTTCAACGTAATAGCCGACTGTAATGATAACGATGCAACAATTTATCCGGGGGCGACTGAAATTCCCAACGATGGAATTGATCAGGACTGCGATGGAAGTGACCTTGGGCCTTTGGGTATGTTATTAGTCTCCATCAATGACCCCGGAGTAACCGGCCATGAAGCCTTTAACGGTGAGATGAGCAGATACGAAACGACGAATGCTCAGTATTGCCAGTTCCTTAACGAAGCATTAGATTCCAATGATATTACGGTTGGTGTTGATAATATCGTCTATGGCGCAGACGGTTCAAATAGTGGTGCGGATTTTGTGGGTGAGATTTATTTTGACACCTATGCGGCAGACACAGATAGTCAGATCACTTATGACGGCGGTGTATTCAGTGTTCGCATTCGTGACGCAAATGATATGAGCGATCATCCGGCAGCCGTAAGTATAGCTGCCATCATAGTCCGCTACGGCCTGCCACTGCCACTCTGTTGGCAACTGGAATCCATAATAGTTGCAGAATGCGGTAGCTCCATACCAGCTTACTTCAACTGCCGGATGATCGCTCATATCATTTGCG
>DRGS01000147.1 GCA_011053245.1 Phycisphaerales bacterium | reverse complement strand
TGACGCAGCAAAGGTATCTTTCTGAGCGTCATCGCAAGCGCTACCAGATCTTTCGGCGTTGTGCGGAAGGTGCTTATCCTCGCGACGATGCGTTCGATGTCGGCGATGGACTTTAGAAACCCGCGTATCTGCGAACAAACCGCATCGCTGTTTACAAACTCTTCGACCGCGTCCTGCCTGCCCTTGATCGCATCGACATCGCAAAGCGGCATACATATCCACGCTCGCATCATCCGCGAGGATAAGCACCTTCCGCACAACGCCGAAAGATCTGGTAGCGCTTGCGATGACGCTCAGAAAGATACCTTTGCTGCGTCAGGAACTTGCAGCTTGTGGGTCGCAACTTTTGCTATCGCTTTCGGAGCGATGCGACAGTCATGACGAACTTGCCGACCTTCTGGAACTTGCGATAGAGCCGGAGTGCCCATCGCACATTCGAGATGGCGGAGTTGTAAGAGCCGGGTACAATGAAGAGCTTGACCGGCTTCGGAGCATATCCAAGGATGGCAAAAGTTATCTCGCCGATTATCAGCAGAAGGAAACGCTACGGACGGGTATAAAAAATCTGAAGATCGGGTTTAACAGGGTGTTCGGGTATTACATTGAGGTGAACCACGGTGCATCTGAAAAGGTTCCCGCCGAGTACATTCGCAAGCAGACGATAAAAAACGCCGAGCGTTATATTACGCAGGAACTTAAACAATACGAAGAGCAGGTTCTGGGCGCACAGGATAAGACGCTGACACTCGAACATCGACTATTTGAAGAGGTGCGGGCCGAGAGTACGAAATATGTTCTTCGGCTGCAGGCGCTTGCCGATTGCGTTGCCAATTGCGACTGCCTATGCTCCTTTGCATACCTTGCCCGTCAAAGAAACTATATCCGCCCGACCATTACAGCGGAGAAGGATTTGTCGATAATAGAAGGCAAGCACCCGGTACTGGCGGAGTCTCTGGGCAGCGAATTCGTACCGAACGATATTACATTAGGTGACAGCGAAGGCGACGTCGCGATAATAACCGGACCCAACATGGCGGGCAAAAGCACCTATATCCGCCAGGCAGCTCTATTGGTCCTGATGGCGCAGACGGGCAGTTTCATCCCCGCCAAGGAAGCGACTATCGGGATCGTCGATAGGATATTTACGCGAGTCGGCGCATCGGACGAATTGATGCGGGGGCAATCGACGTTCATGGTTGAGATGACGGAAACTGCTAATATCGTAAACAACGCTACTGAAAAGTCGCTGGTGATACTCGACGAGGTCGGGCGCGGGACGAGCACATACGACGGGCTGTCGCTTGCTTGGGCGATTACCGAGCATATCGCAAACTCCATCAAGTGCAGGACGCTGTTCGCAACGCACTATCATGAACTTACCGAACTTGCCCAGTTGCTCGTAAACGTAAAGAACTGCAATGTAGCCGTTCGCGAATGGCAGGACGAGGTCGTATTCCTGCACAAGATCCTGCCCGGCGGAACCGATAAAAGTTACGGCATCCATGTCGCTAAATTAGCTGGGCTGCCGGCGAGCATAACTCAAAGGAGTGCCAAGATCCTCACCGATCTTGAAGATACATTTGCTAAAGAGGTCGAAGGGCCGGAGCTTGCACGCCAAAGAACCGCCGACGAAACGGATATGCTGTTCGTGCAGAAGAATAAATCGGTATTGGATAAACTGGCATCGATGGATGTCAATAACCTTACGCCGATAGATGCGATAAATCTGCTAAACGAAATAAAAAAAGAAATATGAGATTGCACAAAGGTTATCCGCCGGCTTACTTGTAATTTTAGGATATGTGTGTATAATGCTGTGATTGATGTATCTAACGTGTTTTTATGTGATTTAGGAATGTACCGATGGCAAAGTTAACGAAACTTGACGATATTGTGTCGCTGTGTAAGCGAAGGGGTTTTATATTTCAATCCAGTGAGATCTACGGTGGTCTTGCCAGTTGTTACGACTACGGTCCGCTGGGCGTTGAGCTTAAGCGCAATGTTCGCGAAGCCTGGTGGAAAAGCGTTGTAAAGACGCGCGACGATGTTGTCGGGCTTGACTGTAGCATACTCATGCACCCGATGGTGTGGAAGTCGTCGGGTCATGCCGATAAATTCGCCGACCTTGTGACCGTTTGCAAAAAGTGCAACACTCGCACGCGGGTCGATCATCTTACCGACCATGCCGATGAGCATACCGAGCACGTTCCGGTCGAGACCGCTATGGCAGACGCTGCGGACCTTAACAAGAAGGTTTGCCCCTCATGCGGCAAGATCGGCCAGTTCACAGAGCCGATGGCTTTTAAGCTGATGTTTGAAACCCAGATGGGGGCCAACGCCGATGATACCATGACGCTGTGGCTTCGCCCGGAAACGGCGCAGGGCATTTTTGCTAATTTCCGCAATGTTCTTGACAGTTCACGCGTAAAGATCCCGTTCGGTATCGCACAGATCGGCAAGAGTTTTCGCAATGAGGTAACGACCAAAGCCTTTATCTTCCGCACACGCGAGTTCGAACAGGCGGAGCTTGAATTTTTCTGCGAGCCGGGCACTGACGAGCAGTGGTACGAACATTGGAAAGAGCAGAGATTCAACTGGTACACCGATCACGGCATTAAGAAAGAGAATTTGCGTTTCCGCGATCATGACCCGGACGAGCTTGCTCATTACGCCAAGGCGTGTGTTGATGTTGAGTATAAATTCCCGTTCGGTTCCGGTGACTGGCAGGAACTTGAAGGTATTGCCAACCGGACCGATTTTGATCTTCGCCAGCATCAGCGCGGCATGAGGACTATAAACGACTGGCACGAAAGCGGACGCGACGTTACGAAGATATCGCTAAAAGAAGAATCCGAAGATTATCACAAGGGGCCGCTGTCCTATTTCGACGAGCAGCAAAAGGCACGTTACATCCCCTACGTTATCGAACCCAGCGCTGGGATCGACCGCAGCACATTAGCTTTTCTCGTCGATGCTTATGACGAAGAAGAGGTCAAGGGTAAGACGCGAAACCTGCTGCGGTTCCATCCTGCTCTTGCTCCTACGAAAGTTGCGGTCTTGCCGCTGGTCAAAAAGGATGGCTTGCCGGAGATTGCAAGAAAGATATATGACGATCTTAAGGGCTGCTTTACGACATTCTACGATGAAAAGGGCGCTGTCGGTCGTCGCTACCGCAGACAGGACGAAGCGGGGACGCCATTCTGTCTGGCGATAGACGGTCAGACGAAAGAAGACAATACCGTAACCGTTCGCGACCGTGACTCGATGGAACAGGTAAGGATAAACGCCGACCAGATCAAGAATTATTTCCGTGAAAAGCTGGAAATGTAAAAATGGTCGTTGACAAGATAAGTAATGCGGATTTGTATACTTCACTATCGGAGGATATCGCAAAGGCTCTCGATATCTTACGGGATCCGGGGGTTTGCGAAAAGGATGATGGCAAGTACAAAGTTGACGGCGAGAACTTATTCTATATCGTCGATAGCTACACCACCGAACCGGAGGGGGACCGACGTTTCGAAGCGCACGAGAAATATATCGATGTGCAGTTTATTATTGAAGGCTGTGAGGTTATGGGGTATGCACCTGTGGATTCTCTGACTATTCAACAGGATTACGATGAGGAAACGGACGTGGCATTTTATGGTACTCCTGCTGAGTTTACCCGGATAGAAGCTACTGCTGGTACATTCTGCATTTTTTATCCGGAAGATGGGCACATGCCATGCTGTCAGTCGAATAAACCGTCAAAGGTAAAAAAGATAGTCGTAAAGATACATGTATAACAAAAGGGATTTGAATATGACTGATAAAGCATACATATCCGATTTGAAAGACTACGTCGATAGTGAGGTTACGCTTTGTGGGTGGTTGTACCGGGGGCGGTCAAGTGGGAAGGTTCAGTTTCTTGTCGTTCGAGACGGTACGGGTTTGTGTCAGTGTATCGTGGAAAAGGGCAACGTTTCCGATGAGTTATTTGAACAGTTGAAACATCTCGGTACCGAATCATCGCTGACGGTGACCGGAACAGTACGGGCGGAACCAAGGAGCCCGGGCGGTCATGAACTTGCCGTAACCGACGTGAGCATCGTATCGGCGGCGACTGATTATCCGATAACTCCTAAGGCACACGGTGTTGATTTTCTGCTCAAACATCGCCATCTGCATCTTCGCTCCCAGAGGCAATGGTGTATCGGCAAGGTTCGCCATACCGTCATCAACGCGATAAGAACTTTCTTCAACGATAACGGGTTTACGCTGATCGATACACCGATATTCACTACGATCGCAGGCGAAGGGGAACAGACGCTTTTTGAAGTTGACTATTTCGGGACGCCCATGCACCTTGCCCAGACGGGGCAGTTGTATCTCGAAGCGGCTGCGATGAGTTTTGGTAAGGTTTATTGTTTCGGGCCGACGTTCCGCGCTGAAAAGAGCAAGACGCGCAGGCATCTGACCGAATTCTGGATGGTTGAGCCTGAGGTTGCGTATATCGACCTTGACGGATTGCTTGAATTGGCCGAGAACTTCGTATCATTCGTTGCTGGACAGGTTCTGGCGAAAAATGCCGATGAGCTTGAAACATTAGGCAGCGATATCGATGCGTTAAAGAGGATCACTCCGCCGTTTCACCGGCTGACGTATACCGATGCCGTTGAGATACTCACCAGCAGCAAAGCCGCAGATTTTCTGGCCGATGAACTAAAAAATCTTAAGACCGAAAAGGGTCAATTGGAAACTCAGATCGCCGAACTTCAGGGGCAGCTCGACGCGGGCGGTAAAAAGTGGAAGATGGAAAAGGCTGCTAAAGAAATCGCTGCCGCTAAATCGGATATGGGCGAGGTCGAGGTAAAGATCGAGAATAATCCCAAGCACGCCCAACTGGCAACGGAATTTCGCTGGGGCAAGGATCTTGGAGGCTCGGACGAAACGATAATCTCCAACATGCACGATAAGCCCGTTTTCATAACACACTACCCGAAACAGGCCAAAGCCTTCTACATGAAAGGCGACCGGAGCAACGATAAAGTGGTCGAGAATTTCGACTTGATCGCCCCGGCAGGTTTCGGCGAGATTATAGGCGGATCGGTCCGCGAAGACGATTACGATGTGCTGCTAAAGAAAGTTTTGGATGAAGGCTATAAACCCGAAAGTTACGACTGGTATCTCGACCTTAGAAAATACGGTTCGGTACCGCACGGCGGGTTCGGCCTCGGCGTTGAAAGAACAGTCGCATGGTTCACCGGCGAAAAACATATCCGCCAGTGCATCCCGTTCCCCAGGATGATGGACAGAGTGTACATTTAGCCTGTGCAACGAAGCCTAATTCTCGGGGTCGCTTATGTCGTTCAGGATCGCTTCGCCGTTTTTCCAGTCGAATATATGTACGTCGCCATCGGGTGATATTCGCAGAAAATTGTTTCGCAGGCCGACCCAGCATCCGCTATTGTAATACCAGTCCTCATGGCGATGTGCCTTGTGCGTGTGGCCGGCGATGACGATATCGTATCCGCAACGGTCCTTATCGTTACGATAAAGAGCGAGCATTCCCTTGGCGCGTTCCGGGCTTTGCGAGGGGGTGAGTTCGGCTTCGACGTGATGTTCATGCGGGTGTCCGCCGGGAACGCTCTTTTCTAAACGATTAACAAAAAAGTTCCAGATGTGCATAGACGCTCTGCCGCTCTTTAGCAGTATTTTCTCTGTTATCCCACCTGCCGATAGCAGCGGCGAGCCTTTCTTATCTTCGATGATGCCGCCCAATATCGCAAGTATCCTGGCCCATCCGGGGCTGTCGCTATCACCGACGGGTTCAACTTCGTGGCCGTGCATGAACTTAAACTTTTTCCCCCCAATGGTCCTTACGAACGCACCCTGCATGTGCGTAAAGAAAGGATGATTTAGAAGCCCCTGTCCGATCAAGCCGGCGAGGTCGGCGTCATGATTACCGACGACGTACTCAGCCCGCATCGCTGCAAGGCGGTCGAGCATCGGCAGACACCGGACAATTACATTACCCACATTCGCCTGCCAGAAGTCGAAGAGGTCACCCAAAACGATCAGCTTGCCGTCCTGGTCGCAGACATGATCGAGGAACAGGTCAAACTGCTCATCCTTATCATCGACCGCGAAGTTATCGCGCGTACCGCCATCGCCTATGTGCAGGTCGCTTACAACAAAAATAGGTTTATGGCCGTCCAAATTAACCCCTCACCCCCCCTATACTCTCGGAAAGGGTTCTCTATTTAACAATCCTACTGTCGGATTCCTTTTCATGTTCAAACCATATAATGATTAAACTAAATCTCGGCTTGGATTTCAATAGTATTCGGGTAAAATTTCCCGGAGAACCGTTTTTTTTTGTTGACAATATCTAGTAGCAGGGTTTAAATGCCTATATCAAAAGGGTGCTCCTTATGGATGGCCCCTTGGAACGGCAAGGACACGCCATAAAGATAACTTTTCAGATGTTCGTTAGTCGATCGACAACGTGCAGGGGAAAGAAAATGTCAAACAAGATGGCAACCCTCTTTATATTTGCCGTTTTCCTGTTTGCGGGGGTATCGCCTGCATTTGCAGAGAGAGCCCTGCAAGACGCTACCGCATCAAGAGCCAACATAGCGACCGTCCCCTTACGATCAAACGAAGAAAGTCTTTTCCAGTTACCGCTTGAGTATTTTGGTAAGTCTGTCCGTTATCCGAGCGGAGCAGATCCGAAATGAAAATAAACCAAAGAATAATTATTGTTTTCGTCGTATCATCTGTGATATTGCTGCAAACTGCTTTAGCAGAATCGACAAACCCCCAAGCCGGGGATAAGCTTGAAAGAGTCAGGCTTCAACTGAAATGGGTCCATGAGTTTAATTTTGCAGGCTATGTGGCTGCTGTGGAGAAGGGTTTCTATCGCGAGGCAGGACTTGATGTTGAATTGATCGAAGGAAAACCAGGAACGAACTTCTTTGAGGAGGTATCGTCAGGCAGGGCGAAATACGGCGTTGAGATGTCTGAGATACTGCTTGAACGCAACAAAGGCAAACCACTGGTAGTCATTGCTGCGATCTTCCAGCATTCGCCGCAAATCTTTCTGATGAGGGAAGATTCCGGGATAAAAAGTCCGCAGGACCTGATTGGACGTCAAGTTATGTGGCGATTTGACAGCGGGGCCGAACTCCATGCAACATTGAAAAACGAAGGAGTTGCTCTTGCAGATATTGAATTTCTTAAACTGTCATGGGACATCAATGACCTGATCGATAAAAAAGTTGATGCCATCCATGCGTACATTACCGGTCAACCTTTTGTCTTGCAGCAAAGAGGAGTACCTTACACTGTGATTCGTCCAATCACTTATGGAGTCGATTTTTACGGAGATTGTCTTTTTACCACCGAAAAGGAGATACGAAGACATCCCGATCGCGTTAAGGCATTTCGAGAGGCCAGTTTACGAGGATGGGATTATGCAATAAGAAATCCCGAGGAATTAATTGACATTATCATTAAAAAATACGGATCAAAAGCTTCAAGGTCGTACATGCTCAATGAATGGAAGATCATCGATGAACTGATGCTACCAAAGCTTGTCGAAATTGGGCACATGAATCCAGGCCGGTGGAAACATATCGGCGACACTTTTGTTCAGGTAGGGATGCTTGATCCGGATTACAGCCTTGAAGGTTTTATTTATGATCCTAAGCCTGAGCCGGACTACCGATGGTTTTATGTGGCACTGGGCCTCTTGATAGTACTTGCGGTTGTGGGGGCATTGGCCAGGATCTGGAACAAACGTTTGCAGTGGGCAGTAATGCAGCGTACCAGGGAACTGAGAGAGAGCAACAAGAAGCATGCGCGGATCGTCAATAATCTGATGGGAAGTTTTCTTTACAGACACGACACCGAAGGCATCTTCAATTATGTTTCATCATCTGTAACAAAAGTACTGGGCTACTCAACTCAAGAATTTCTTTCACATTTCTCAACTTACCTTACCGATCATCCCGTCAGCGATAAGGTCCGCGAGCATACGGAACTGAGTATCCAAGGAGTTCTACAACCGCCTTATGAAGTTCAGATCTCCCATAAAAATGGGGACATCCATTGGTTCGAAGTTACCGAAGTACCGGTTTACGATGAAGGCGGAAATGTCATAGCAGTAGAGGGAATAGCTCACGATGTCACTGAGCGCATTCTTGGGGAACAGGCTATTGTCGAAAGCGAGCAGCGTTTCAGGGACTTCTTTGAGAACGCCCCCATAGGCTTCCACATCTTCGGACCTGACCAGATCATAACAGACATCAACGACGCCGAACTCGAAATGATAGGATACACCCGTAATGAAATTGTCGGCAAAAAAACGTGGTCCGACCTGATCGTCCCTGCTCAGAGAGAACAATTTCAGGATCATTGGCACGAAATAATGGTCGATGGCAGCGTCCGCAACCTTGAATACTCACTCATTCACAAAAAAGGGCATCTCATTGACGTTATCCTGAACGCTTCATCACGCTTCGATGAAAACGGCCAACTGGTAAATACACGTGGCAGCGTACTGGATATTACAAAACGCAAACGTGCCGAAGAAATAATGCAATCTATTGTCAAGGCGACAGCAAAGGTGACAGGTGAAGACTTCCTGAAAAGTCTCGTAAGACACCTTGCCTCTGCGATTGGCTGTCGTCATGTTTTACTTGCTGAAATTATACGTCCTGACGCCGACAGGGTAAGAACCCTCGCGGTCTGGTCCGGCGGCGACTTTGCCGAAAACTTCGAATACGACCTTGCAAACACACCTTGTCAGAATGTTGTCGGGCAAAAATTCTGCTTTCATCCGAGAAATGTCCAAGCTGAATTCCCAAAGGACCTCTTGTTAAAGGAAATGGAGGTAGAAAGCTATGTCGGTATCCCTCTTATAGATTCTTCCGGGAACTCCATTGGACTCCTTGTCGCGCTTCACGACCACCCGATAGAGAAATTACCGTTTGACGAACCGGTCCTGAGAATATTTGCCGACCGCGCTGGAGCCGAACTCGAACGAAAGTACGCCGAAGAAGCTCTCCGTGAAAGTGAGATCAGACATAGAACATTATTTGTAACGGCCAAAGACGCCATATTTGTCATGAAAGATGATAAGTTTATCGATTGCAATTCCAGAACATTGGAATTATTCGGTTGCACGAGCGGTCAGATCATTGGAAAGACACCTATTGAGTTTAGTCCACCAAAGCAGCCTGATGGGCAAAATTCCGAACAAAAAGCACAAGAGAATATAAAGCTGGCCCTGGAAGGACAGCCGCAATTCTTCGAGTGGCGGCATATTAAATATGACGGTACACCGTTTGACGCGGAAGTTTCATTGAATTCAATGGAGTTAAACGGCGAGTTTTTTTTGCAAGCTATTGTTCGTGATATTACAGAGCGAAAGATCGCTGAGGCCGAACGTGAAACACTATTAAAAACCCTTGAAGCCAAAAACCGTGAACTCCAGAGCATCGTCTATATTTCCTCGCATGACCTCCGGTCGCCGCTGGTAAACATTACGGGTTTCTCTGGTGAATTAGCCAAAGATTGCAAAGAACTCACCGAGATCCTTTCCGCTGAAAGCATCGAATCGACCATCAGCGAAAAGGTTACTCCCATTCTCAGGGAGAACATCCCGCAGTGCCTCGATTTCATCAGTGCCAGTGCCATAAAGATGCAGATGCTCATCAACGGTTTGCTGCAGGTTTCGCGTGTTGGAAGCGCAAAGATCGACATAAAGCCGTTGGATATGAACCTTCTCATAAAGCACATACTCGATACCGTTACATACCAGTTCCGTACCGCCGATGTCGCTGTTGTTATTGATGACCTTCCGCAATGCCGCGGAGACATCTCACAGATCAACCAGGTCTTCAGTAATACTATTGACAATGCTCTGAAATACCGCGACCCTGCGCGCCAAGCCAAAATAAACATATCCGGCTGTGTTGAAAATGGTGTAGCGGTCTATTGCGTTGCAGACAACGGTGTCGGCATTGCCCCTGCTCACCAGAAAAAGATTTTCGAACTCTACCACCGCCTCGAACCGGAAGGATCCGTTGCTGGCGAAGGCCTCGGCCTTACAATAGTCAAAAGGATCCTTGAACGGCACAATGGTTCAATAAAAGTAGAATCCGAGCCGGACAAGGGAAGTAGATTTTATATCTCCTTGCCCGCTGTCATATCTGAATGAAAAAAACATGGAAAATGCGTGATTTTCAGTTTCCGGTCGGCTATCATTAACGCCAAAGACATCTTAATGTGCTGATTTTGTGAAACTATCCCGGTTAACTGTGTTTTACCCAAAAACTCGGACTGCATCTCACTTATTATCGCACCATAGCGGACCTTCTAACGCCAGCCGCACTGAAAACGCTCCTATTGGCTAATGCGTATTGCGTTTTTTGTCGAAATATGCTATACTACCTCCGATAATTAACGGTATTTTTCAGATTTCGAGGGGAATGACAACAAGAACTATTCAACTTGCAGAGAATTATTGTCGAAAACAGATATATCATGGGACAAAATCAAATAAATAGTATTATATCACAATACAAATTGGCGGAACCGGTTTTTGTGACGAGGCCCCGTATGCCGGAACTGAGTTCTTATCATAGCTACATGGAGAAGATCTGGGACTCACGATGGCTGACGAATGACGGGCAATTTCATCTTGAGTTCGAAAAACAACTCAAAGATTATTTGGATGTCGGGCATATGAACCTGTTCGTCAATGGGACGATCGGTCTGCTTGTGGCATTACATGCGCTGCGGATCAGTGGCGGCGAAGTTATTACCACGCCTTTTACGTTCCCGGCGACGACGCATGTATTATACTGGAATAATGTAACGCCGGTGTTTTGTGATATAGACAGGGAAAGTTTCAGTATTGATCCGGATAAGATCGAAAGGCTCATCAATCCGGATACTAAGGCGATACTTGCGGTGCATGTGTACGGTATTCCATGTGATGTTGAAGCGATCCAGAAGATCGCCGACCGACACGGGCTGCATGTGATCTATGACGCTGCCCATGCTTTTGGAGTGCGTATAGGCGACAGGTCCATTCTTGATTACGG
>DRGS01000146.1 GCA_011053245.1 Phycisphaerales bacterium | reverse complement strand
ACTTCGACAGTGCCGGCCCATTTGCCCATTGTGCTGTCATACTTGAAAAGATGAGCCAGACTCTTAGCATTCGTCAGGTCATTGATCGCAACCAGTTCCAGATCGGTTTTTTTCGTCAGTAAGATTCTTGTCACGGCCCGGCCAATTCGGCCAAAACCATTAATCGCAACTTTCGTAGCCATTTTTTGTTCCTTTGTTTTAAGAGTTCTGGTTTATTACTAAATTAACGTACCACCCGCGCCCAACAGAGGGCAAACACACAGGCATGTTAATATATGGATATTCACCCCAACTGTCAAGTCTTAATAGGCACTTTTTTTGAAAATACGACCATGCCTAACCTTAACTACTTGTAAAAAAAGGGGTTACGCCAAAAACAAAGCCCGCACAAGCCGTTTCTGCACTGCTATGCCTATAATTGATCAGCCAGCTATGTACATTAAACAGGTTTGGTAGGGCCGGCCGTGCCCACCGAAAAATTAAAAACGGGTGCCACGGTCAAGGTTTCCTTGGCCGTGCTTCAATATCATTTAGCCCCCTGTTCCCCGCAACAGGGGGTCGCGAACCAAGGAACTTATACGACACCGAAAAAACACAAGCAAACCTAAACGCCACTACCGTTTCGCAATCTCGCCAAGGTAAGATTTACAATGCTAATGTTTTCATATAAGCTCCTTGAACCTCCTTAAAACTCTAATAGCCCCGCAGGCGATTTCACTAACCAACCCCCTCTTCCTTTTCCCTGATCCGCGCTAGCCGCGCCGCCTCCTCATCCGCTTTCTCAACCCACTCATCTATAATTTACCTCAAATTAAGAGTATACGTTTCTGATTCTTCAGCCTGACGTAATTTTATGTGCTGTAGATCCGGTCGTTCAATTAACTTCCTGATCTTTGACTTTAAATCGCTGCCGGTGTCTAATCCAAAAACAACTTCTTTTATTGATGCTGGGTTCAGTTTTAAAAACCACGCATCCTTACCGTCGTAGTCACCAAGACGTGCCAACTCTATTTGCCGCAATCCCTCCATAAATTCAACGGGGAGTACCGAACGAAATTCTCCTTCATATTTCCAATCGATTGATTTGGTGAATGGGACTTTTTTTAATTCTCCTAGCATGAACTCTGACAAAACATTTATTTTGAGCCTTTTTTTCGAGGGTTTAATGGGATGCATTACGAGCTTGGATGGCCTGTTTGTATCCGGAAAAACATTATCAAAATCAATCCCGATTACTGCTCCTTTATGTTGCTCAGTATAATGAGCCCACATTACAGGGTTATTTGCAGTTTTTGAAACAGACAACAAACTGCTTGTTTCGTTCACGGATTTCAAGCTTTCCTTTGCACCATCGATAAATTTTTCACGCATTTCATCATGCTTGATTTTTTGTCTATAGTCTGCTGGTGGGGTTATCCCTTTGAGTTTCAATCTAAATAAATAATACTCTTCTATTGCAGTTTTATCATCTGGGCAATTAAAAATTGGTGAACATTCATATGGGTCGTTGACATCTGAAATATACGGCAATTTTAATTCCAGTGTCCTCAATATTATTTCAATACCCCTCTGACCACAATATTTGTATAAAACATTCACATTCGCTGTACTTTGTGTTTTAGCTTTTTCGCTTCCTGCCATAATCAATTCCTTTCGCTTTTCAAACTTTTTAAAAATCCCTGGTGAAACCAAATACATTGAAAAACATGCTGTAGCCGCTGCTCCAAAATAGCCATAAGCAGCCATTTGGTTTTGCCTTGTGTTCAATTTATTCAGCTTGACAACGTGCTGGTTAATAATCCCCCCAACCTGCATCTCGGAAGATGGAATAGGGTAAGGACTAATATTGTTTTTGGAGGCTTGCAAATGATAACAACCGAGCAAAAAGAAAATAATCGCGAAGATTAGCCAAATTATTGAAATCAGGCCTCTTTTATCACTCATAGTCAATTCCTTTTATCAGATGATTTTGTGTGTATCAACAATTTGCACACCCACAAGGCTTAACCCTCTTTCAAAACCATTGTGAAAAGTGAATTGAGAGATTTACAGCCATGACAACGCAGTAGACGACTATTGCCTTTTAAAGCAGTTTGTCGAAACTGCAACCCAGAAAGCACTGGTTCGTCAATTTTAAGGGCCTTCAGGTCTTTACCTTTAATACTCATAGGAACTTCCCAAAGTCCTCCTCCGCTTATTCCCTCAAAAGAATCTGGCATTGGTTCCTTTGAGTCATAATTTGCCATCAATTCAATATAATCAAATCCGCAAGCGTCTCGCTGTTGTTCTATTCCACTAAAGTAAACCTGAAGTGGCAATCCTATCACACGATCAAAGCTACCTTCTGGCTGCTTCTCTTCTTGCAATTCTTGAGGAAGTCCCGCTATAGCCCAAAGTGAATCTGAATTGGTGGAGCATTTCTTAATCATGCTCACTCCATTCTCAAAGGGAATGTCCCAGAATGATTGATTCTCCTTAATCCGGAAAATCTTGCTTTGGTCAAGAATTTCGAGAAAAACCATATCTGGACCACCATAATTTCCATCGACTGGAACCCCGATAGAATAAGGATTAAGATACTGCATTTCAATCCATAATGCGTGTGTACAATTTGAAATGGATATCCCAAGTCGATCTGATGAATGGGGCTTGAAATTGAATGGTTTTGTCGTATTATACGGTACATGATACGCCGTAAGAATTCCAAAACGGCTCCCACACTTTACGAAAGTCCCAGACCCAAACGGCTGATCTTCGTATATGAGTACCGTAGAATAATTAGCAATAAATTCCGCAGGCTTTTTTAATTTCTCACGTGGTATATCGCTATTTCTAAATCTGAATTCATTTGCCATTTACCGACAAGCCTCCAAATAATCCCTGTAAATCACTATTTCATCCTGTAGATCAATGGTTGTAGTTGTTGTTTATAATATAATAAAATCCTGTTATCCTGTCAAAAAGGTAGTTGAAAATCTGTATAGATAATCTCACAAAATACTACCCCCAACCCCCCAATAAGTCAAGCCCATTCCTAATCCCTTCTTTTCTTTGCGCCTCTGCGCCTTTGCGGGATAAAACTCGTACGACTTTACGGTCAAAAATAAATAAAAATTCATTTGAATTTAACTCTCATCTTTGTATAATATTCATAAAACAATAGAATACAATTTAATCTGTTCTTCGTGCTCTTCGTGTACTTCGTGGTTCAAAAAAAACCTGTTAGTCCGCGATCTCGCGGACATAAACCGTTCAAAAGTGTAAATAACTGTGAAAAAATGACAAAAAGCCAATCTTTTAAATTTGACATAAAACCCTCGTTTTTTCTGGGAGAACCCGCAGATTCGCAAAACCTTTTTTTGAGGAACGAACCCAATTTAAGCAACCAAAAATTCACTACAAACCCTTGCGGCATAGATGGTTACAACGCTTTTCAAAGAATAACCAAAAACGGAACGAACCCAAACGAAGCCAAT
Organism: Phycisphaerales bacterium; assembly: GCA_011053245.1. The sequence goes on along the minus strand of DRGS01000146.1, from coordinate 8,147 downwards.
TTTAGCCCCCTGCACCGTAGGGGGTTTCCCCCGCTTTCTCAGAGGATTCCTGTGTTTTTAAAAATACTTTTTCTGGGAAGCAAAGCCAATTTCCCAACTCAGAGAATCACTGCAACTACTTGCAAAAGAGGAACTTACAACGATTTACACCCCCAAAACCACAAAAAAAGCAAACCCAATCCAAACCCAATCCAAACCCAATCCAAACCCAATTTCACGGAACCAACTACCTATTAAAAAGAAACGCCCCAACCCGCTTACAAAAATTCGTATACCTTACCTTAACAATATCAAGCAAGCTCTGCCTCGCTACCGCCACAATATCGTCCGCCAGATCCTTCGCCGACAGCATCTCTTTCTTCGCAGGCTTCTTCGCGTATCCAGCAAAAAATTCCGTATCGACCCGCATCGGAAATATCGTCGAAACCTTTATCCCGCGCTTTCGCACCTCCCATTTACACGACCGCATAAAACCCGTAACCCCATGCTTAGCCGCACAATACGCCGAATACCCCCCCACCCCATACAGCCCCGCTATCGAGCAGACCGTAATTATATGCCCCTCAATATCCGCCGCCGTCATCCGCCGTATCGCCTCACGGCAGCACAGAAAAACGCTCCGCAGATTAACATCGATAACTTTATCCCACTCGCTCGGCTCGATCTCAGCGATCTCTTTCTTCAGCCCACACCCGGCATTATTCACAAGAATATCAACCCGCCCAAATTTCTCCACCGCCTCATCGAACATACGCACAACATCGTCACACACCGTAACATCGGCTCGCACATAAATACATTTATCGCTGAACGCCGATATTTCACGGCACACTTCCTCAAGACGCTCCTGCCGCCTCGCCGCAAGTACAACGCTGGCCCCCCTTTGCGCAAATTCAATTGCCGCCGCCTTACCTATCCCGCTGCTAGCCCCTGTCACCAGCACAACCTTTTCACTCAAATTTACCATTCGGCATTCATCCATTCAATAGTATCTCTAACCGTCTGCTCGAATCCGATCTCCGGCTCCCAACCCAGAACACGCTTTGCCTTAGCGTTACTAAAATACCGCACTCGAAACGCCGAGTCAACATTATCCGCCGTAACCGCAAGTTTCCCCTTCGCGATCATCTCGGCGCCCAGCACCAGCCGGAACATCGCCTCACGCAAACATCGCGGCAAAGTAACCTTCGGCCCACCGGCCCCAACCGCCTCAGCGATCACTTCATTCATCGCTTTCAATCGCATATTCGCTCCCGAAAGTAATACCCGCCCGGCAATATTCTCATCCGCCGCTGCTGTCGCTACCGCTCGTGCCACGTCCCGCACATCGACAACATTCGTCCCACCCGGCATATTAAACGGCATCTTGCCAGCCTTTATCGCAGCTATCCACCGAGCGGAATTCACCCTGTCGCCCGGTCCGAACATCAGCCCCGGATATAGCACCACTCCGCCAAGCCCCTCGCCGAAACGCCGCTCAACCTCAACATCCGCATGCCGCTTACTGAGCATATAATACTTGCGATACCGCGAGGCAATCGAGAAGTCAAACTCAAACTCCTCATCGACAAGCACATCTTCATCATCCGCAAAACCCAACGCCGCCACACTGCTGACATGTACAAACCGTTTTGCCCCGCACTCCGCAGCCGCCCTTAGCACATTTTTCGTCCCATCGACATTCACCCGCCATAGCAATTCCTTATTCTTCAGCGAAAAAGATACCACCCCCGCAAGATGCACCACACAATCGACCCGGTCAAACTCCGAACGCAATCTATCGTAGTCGCAAACGTCTATCCCCCCCACCGTCTCAACGCCGGCCCAACTTCCCTCCTCAAACGGCCCGGGGCCTACGTTAAGATCCACAACCTTGACATGCGCAAAACCCCCGCTCTCAACGAGCCGCTTAACAACATAACGACCCAAAAAACCCGCTCCGCCAGTAACTAAAACCGTGCCACTCATAGTTTTCCAGAGACCTCATCACTTTGATATCACGAACTTATACTCATACTCACCTGCTGGCAAAGTATATTCGGGGTGCGTTTTGTCTCCCCAACTGTTGTCGCCGCCGACACCCATTTGTTTATAGTCGATGTTGACGGTTATAAAATCCCTGTCGGGCAGATCGAACGGATGGGCAGCTTTGATAAGGTCATCAAGCGAATACGGCCATGCGCTTACGCTCAGCGGGGTCACACCCTTAACAGCAAAACTTTTGCCCCAGCCACCGGTAAACTTAACCCAGCGGACATCCGTTTTATTTCCGTTTTCCTGCGGCCTGACATAAACATGCGACGGCTGCGATACCTTCTCTTCGTAAATACCGATCGCAGCGCCAGTCTTGCGATCCCAATAACTATCCCACGGCCCGCGACCATACCATTGCATATTATCCAGCGAATCAATGATCGTCACCTGCATACCGATACGCGGAATATTGGGCAGATCCTTTGCCGCTTTCAGCTTATTATGTACCAATATACGACCGTCACTAAAAATGGTATATGTACTCGCGAATGTACTGCTCTTGGCTGCCAAACCCAAAACCGTTTTTACTATAACGATGCCCGGCTGTGACTGGTCAACATCAAACGAAACAACGCTGGCATTGGTCGCGGCATCTTTCCATATCTCAAGACGCTTCGACATTTTATTGCCTTCGTCATTGTCCGTCGGAGCACGCCAGAAGTTCGGCTTCAGCGGCGAGACGAGCATTTCCTTGCCCTTTATTTTCAGCGAATAAAGCAAACCGTCAGTTTTGCTAAATGTCGTAGAAAACTTTTTGCCCGTGACCACAAGCTTATCTTTATCTTCCGTCAGTTTTAGCGGTGCCGCGCGGCCCTGCATCGCAACCGGATTGTAAGCAAGGCCCTCTTTTAGAACAAATTGATCCCACGCAATGACATAATCCTTTTTCGCCCACAAGGTATCATTTTTGAGAGCAAAGTATATTTTGATCAGATACTCGCTCTTGTCGTTCAATTTAGATGTGTCTATATCGAGCTGCACCTGCTCGGTTTGCCCCGGAGCTGCTGACAGTTCTTTTACGCTGCCAGTCTGCACAACCTTGCCATCTTCTGTAATTTCCCAGTTCAGTTTCACGAAATCTTTTATGTCCCTGAAAGCATATTTATTTTCAATGGCAAACAAACCTTTAGCGGTATCAACTGCATGAACCTTTATATATTGATAAACCTTTTTGACTTCGTTAAGGTGCGGATTCGGTTTGCGATCCGGCTGTACAAGTCCGTTGCAGCAGAAATTGCCGTCATTTGGTTTGTCGCCGTAATCGCCGCCATAGGCCCAGAACTCCTTACCGGTTTTTTCGTCGATCTTTCTAAGTCCCTGGTCGACCCAGTCCCAGATGCAACCGCCCTGCAAATATTTATGACTTTCTATCGCGTCCCAATAATCCTGAAAGTTGCCGACGCTATTACCCATTGCGTGAGAATACTCACAAAGTATGAGCGGTCTGTAAGTGTCCTTTTTCGTTGCATAATTAATGATGTTATTTATGCGGGCATACATGGGACAATATATATCGGTGTGCTTGCCCAACTCGGCCCTTTCATACTGAACCGGACGCGACGGATCACGCTTCTTTATCCATGCACTGTCGGCTTCGAAGTTGATCCCATCGCCGGCTTCGTTGCCCAACGACCAAATTATTACAGACGGATGGTTCTTGTCCCGCTCAACCATATTGACCGTCCGGTCCAGATGCGCCGGTCCCCATTCCGCATGTTTGGCCAGAGATGCTTTGGCATAGCGCATACCATGCGATTCGACATTCGCTTCATCAATCAAGTAAAGACCGTACTCATCGCACAGGTCATACCATTCGGGACAATTGGGGTAATGGCTGGTACGCACGGTGTTGATATTATTCTGCTTCATCAGTTTGATGTCGGCGATCATCGATTCGCGACTGACATAATGGCCGGTATCGGGATCATGCTCGTGCCGGTTAACGCCCTTAACATAGATGTACTTACCGTTGACTTGCAAGGTACCGTCAATTATCTCAACTTTCCTGAAACCGACATTGCAAGCGGTCGCCTCCATGACCTTGCCTCTGGCATCCTTAACCACAAGAACAAGCTTATACAGGTTCGGAGTCTCCGCCGTCCATTTTTTAACATCTTTGATCGTATAACTCTTACTCTGCCAGTTTATAACACTGCCCGCTTTAACGGGTTTATTGGCATGTGATACCGTAGAAGAAAAAACTTTCCGCCCCTGACTATCCATCATGGTCATCTCGACAGACGGCGGCATTTGCCGGGCGTCGCTGTTATTGGCAAACTCAAATTCGACCTGAAGCGTTCCATGCTTGTACTTATCATCCAGTGAGACCCTCGCAAAATAATCCCTGAGATACACCTTGGGCCGGGCGACCATATATACATCACGGAATATTCCGCTAAGACGCCAGAAGTCCTGATCCTCTAAGTACGAACCGTCACTGTTGCGATAAACCTCGACCGCCAGAACATTGCCGGCTTTTTTAAGATACCGCGTAATGTTAAACTCCGCCGGAGTGCGGCTGTCCTGACTATATCCGACCTTTTGACCATTAACCCACAGATAAAACGCCGAGTTGACACCGTCAAAAACAATAAATACCTCTTTGCCGTCCCAGCTCTTCGGAACATTAAAGTTGTGGCGGTAGCTGCCCACCGGATTGCGATGCGCGTAATTGGTATAATCCTTTGCCGGCTCACCCATAACACGCGGCGGATCCTTTTTGAAAGGATAGGTGACATTAATATACAACGGTACACCGTAACCCTGCAATTGCCAGTTAGACGGAACCGCAATATCGTCCCATCCGCTGACATCATAGTCCGTCTTATAGAATTCCGCGGGACGACTCATAGGGTCCGCTGCCCAGTTGAACTTCCACTTGCCGTTAAGCAATTGATAGTATTTCGACTTGTCCCAATTACCCTTTGCGGCTTTGGACACATTTTCACACGGGATTATCGTACTATGGGCCGCTTCCTTGTTGACCCTGAAGATCGCCTCATTTTCCCAGTCATTCGTTTGACCATTTACAAAATTTGCCATTACGCACACCGACACCAAACCCAAAAAAAACTTACACATGTTAAACTCCGAAATTTCATCCTTTATGTTCGTTAGAAAAACCCACTTATAGCATTCCGCATGAAAAAAAACGCGTTTATACGCAGTCTTTTGTGTATAATAACTTATAGTTCTGGAATGCGAAAGTAAAAAATACCAGTGGTATTACTCAAAATCAGCAGGGGTGTATTGCGTTTGAAACTTTGTGCCGCCCAATCTAAGTGCAGCCAGATCGGCTTGGCTTACTCTACCGTGAATAAACTCCTGAACCGCCGAATGCGGATGGTTCCTAATATAATCGGCATCGCCATCGGCAATTATCTTGCCGCCATGGAGCACAACGATCCTGTCGCCGATCTTATAAGCACTCTTCATATCATGCGTAACCACCACGCTGGTAACCTCAAGTTCGCGTTGAAGTTTGAGCACCAGTTCGTTAATAACATCCGAACGGATCGGATCAAGTCCGGTCGTAGGCTCATCGTAAAGGATCACATGCGGATCAAGCGCGATGGCTCTGGCAAGGGCAACTCGTTTCTGCTGGCCGCCTGACAGGTTCGCAGGAAAATGTTCCTGGTATCCGTCCATTCCAACCATCGCCAGTTTCTCTTTGACAAGATTCTCTATCGCGTCCCAATCCGTTATCTTACGATGTTGGCGGATGGGGAAAATAATATTCTCAAAGACATTAAGACTGTCAAAAAGAGCGCCCTTCTGAAAACAGAACCCATACTGCGTTCGAATCGTCGCAAGAGCCTTTTCGTCCAGTTCGTCGATCCGCTGATCCTTAAAATACACCTGCCCCGTTGTCGGCCGCTCCAATGCTATCATATGCTTTAGCAGTACCGTCTTCCCGCAACCGCTGGGGCCGATGATCGCCGTAGTCTTACCCTCCTCGATAGCCAGCGAAACATTATCAAGGACCAACTCATCGCCGAACCGCTTGACAATATTCTTGACAACGATCACACCGCTATCACTTTCAACTTCCTTTTTCATAGAACTTCACCTTAAAGCAGCGACCCGGTCGTCCAGAAAGTACTGTAGATCGCCTTAGTAACAACAGCAAAAATAAAATTGATCGCAAGGATAGAAATGAAACTACCCACAAACGCCTCGGTACACGCCTGGCCGACACCTTGGGCACCCTCCTTACAGGTAAATCCCTTGTAACAACCGATATACGATATCGACGCACCGAAGAAAAAACCCTTCGTCGCACCTGTCAGCATATCCCACATCTCTACAGCGTTGGCACTGTAATCCCAATACGCCCGGCTGTTAATACCGAATTGCATCACACTGACAAAATATCCGCCTAAAATACCCATCAGATCCGCGTAAAGGATCAAAAAAGGCGTAAGCAGCAGACACGCCAAAACCCTCGGAGCCACAAGATGCTTTATCGGATCACTACCCATGCTCTTGACCGCAGCGATCTGCTCGGTAACATTCATTGTGCCAAGTTCTGCCGTCAGCGCACCTCCTACCCGACCGGCTAACATGACCGCGACCAACACCGGACCAAGCTCTTTAACAACGGCAATATTTATCAATGTACCCAGACGCTCCTCCAAACCCATACCTGCAAGCTGGTCATACGCCTGCACCGCGAGGATCATACCTACGAACGCACCAGTAGCCATCACGACAGGAACACTGCGAACCCCGATCGCGTGCATTTGAGCCCAGATCAAAGGGTACGTCTTCGGCTGAACAAGGCATTTGCAAGATGTCGCAATGACCCTTCCCCCAAATCGCGCAAAGGCCCCAAGGTCGGCAATATGCCCTAACGTCCTGGCTCCAATATCATGGATCATCTATAATAACCCTATTTCAAAATCCAATTCCACTCACGAAAATTTATATTAAATGATATTATCGGCCCCACAAAGCTTACGCTATCATATTATCACTATCGGTCTTTTCAACTTACGATTTCTAAAAAACACCCCATAAAGCTAAGAATCATAATACTAACCCTCAAGCAACAATGCGAACAAAATGTTATCCAAATTTTCTCAAAGCTGACGTTCCATTACAAATAGGAAAAAATATTCAGGGAAAATAATAAATTATCAGTCCACCCTCAAATCCATCAGCAAGGGTATTACCGGTCCTGCATTTTGTCCTCATCTCTAACACGTTACCACACAATCACTTACAGTCACGATGTAAGCATGGGCAAGCCGTAATCCCTGCCTCAGTCTTACCTATTTTAACTAAAGAATTCCGAAACACCTCTCCGATAGCTATATTATCAGCAGGCAATCTTGCCTATCTTGACACAAGAGCGATAACTAAGATTTGCCTACTTTAAAATAACCGTATAACTAAGATTATTGGAGACAAAGGAATGCTCAAAGAAAACGTACTCGAACGATACTTAAACTCACTCTTACATGGTGACAGAGTCACATGTCGCGAAGTTATCGAAGAAACTCTAAAAAGTGGGTTGCCCGCCAACAATGTTTATATGGACATCGTATGGCCCATCATGATCGAGATTGACACCCTATATCGTACGGACAGGATCGATTCGGCTCAGGAAGCCCTGGCCACACGGATCAACCGCAACATAGTCGATCAACTCCAGAACAAACTCCCGAGAAAGCCGCAAAAACACAAAAAAGTTGTCGTCTGTAGTACCTCCACAGAGCATGGGGAGTTAGGTGCTCAAATGACCGCCGACCTATTTGAAAGTGACGGATGGGACGTACGCTTCCTTGGCGGATCGGTCAACAACGACGACATACTCACATTTGTCCACAGTTTCGTACCGGACATCCTACTTATATACGGCACACACCCCAAAGCCGCACCCCAGATTCGCACACTGATCGACACCATCAAGAACGTAAACGCTTTCCCGAACATGAAGATCATGCTTTCAGGTGGGGTATTCGACCGGGCCGAGGGTCTTTGGGAAGAGATCGGAGCCGATCTTTACGCCGAAACCGCCGCCGGTGCGATCTGGGGTGCGGCTTTGGGGTGTGTGCCGTATATAAGTAGGATGTCCGGTACGAAACTGTGGACAAATGTGAGTATGTCGT
>DRGS01000145.1 GCA_011053245.1 Phycisphaerales bacterium | reverse complement strand
GGATCCCGACCGCAATTACGCTCCCTGCCCGGGCAAGATAACAAAATACGTCCCGCCAGGCGGCCCCGGCGTAAGGATCGACACGCACGTCTGTCAGGATTGGAACGTATCGCCGCATTATGATTCGATGATATGCAAACTCATCGTCCACCAGCGAAACCGTGAAGAAGCCATAAACACCATGAAACGAGCGCTCCGCGAATTCAGGATCGAACCGATAAAGACGACCATCCCGGCATGCCTCGACATTCTCTCGCACAACCTCTACGTCAAGAACAAAGTAGACACAGGCTTCATCGAACGCAATCTGGGATAATATTCAATGGGTATTACAGGATTTCAAGCCCTATAACCGTAACATCGTCGATTATGTCGGACGGCATATTCTGACTCTGTACGAGTCTCTCAAATCCCTCGATCAACACATCGACGGGCTTATCGCCAAGCTCGCAGAAATTGTCATTGAAATGGAACTGCTCCTCGTTGTCGCATCCGCCAACAGTATTTTCGCATCCATCCGAATACAGAAATAGTTTATCGCCCGCCTGCAACTGAACCGTACTCTGGTCGAATTCAGCATTCTCAAATATCCCCAACAGCCCGCCGGTATTCTCTAATTGCCTGAACTTACCGTCCCGGATAAGAACCGGATACGGATGCCCGGCCCGCGTAAAACTTAATTGCAGCGTTCGCGTATTCAGCAGACAATAGCAGCACGTCGCAAAAAGACAGCCGTTAAGTTCCTGCTCTACCATTTTCCTGTTGAGATTTGTCATCACCTCAAGCGGGTCGAAGATACGATAATCGTTACCCGTAGTCTGCCGCATCACGATAGCTTGCTTAAGGAACATCGTAAGCAGTGCCGCCGGCATCGAATGCCCCACCGCATCGGCGATATAAAATCCGATATGCTTTTCGTCGAGTCTCGTAACATCGTAAATATCCCCCGAAACCCACTCCGCGGGCCGCCATATAGCCGCCCATTTCGTCACATCGCTATCTGGAAGCTGCTGCGGAAGAAAATTGCGCTGAACCTCCCCGGCCATCTTGAGCTGATTGGCAGTATCCTCGTGAATACTGCTTTCATTGCCCCGGACCACTGCCTCATCTGCATTAGCTGTTTTGACCTGTTTCATACTGTATACATTTCGATTCAACGGTTTGGTATTATCGGACCTTGCAGCGAGTCTGCTTTTCCGGCAACACACATAGAATATTTCGACATCTGCCGCGCGCAACTTAACCCGGAGACAGTTTGGAATATTAAGGGTAACTCTATTAATTGCTTTCGAGCGGCAAGTAGAATATTTTTGTATTCTGACAAGGAAGGAAAATCAGCCTTAGCCGAACCTAAGGTGGTTTTTTCCTGACGCAGACCAGAATCAAAAAGATTCGTTTGACCGCCGAAATGAATTGTTAGAGGTGCCCTTAAGATTGGCCCCGATGAACTGCTATACAAATACCGCCGACCCGATCCGCAGCATCGTCGCTCCTTCTTCCACCGCGATCTCGTAGTCCTGACTCATCCCCATGCTCAGATGCACAAAGTCCCTGCCGATCACGCTTTCGGCCCGGATGTCCTCAAAAAGTTCCCTCGCCCGCACGAAACACGCCCGCACAACGTCCTTATCCTTTGTCAGCGGAGCCATCGTCATCAGCCCGCGCAACCGGACATTCGGAAGCGTCGCGATCTGATCGGCCAGGTGTATCGCCGCCCCGACCGGAGCACCGTACTTCTGCGGTTCACCGCTGCAATTTAACTGGAGCAGTACATCGGATTTTATCCCCATCTTGCCCGCCACAGTATCGATCTCTTCGGCTAACCGAAGCGTATCGACAGAATGTATCAATGATGCCACCTTTAATATCTGCTTGACTTTATTGCGTTGAAGGTGTCCTATCATATGCCAGTTGACAGTTTCCGGCAGACCGTCTGCGCCGTCTTGTTCATTTAGAAAATGCTTGATCTCGTCGGCGACCTGTTTGAAATGCAGGACGCGGTTCTCGCCAAAATCGACAAAGCCGTTCTTGATAACTTCTTTAATGTCTTCGGTAGACACCGTCTTCGTTACGACGATGAGTTTGACTTCGCTGACTTCACGACGTGCGCGCTCACACGCTGAGGCAATGTTATCCTTTATCTGTTTCAGTCTGTCAGATGTCTTAGGCATGTGCTGTATTATAGGCAATGATCACCTCATAGCAATAACCAAATTTCAATTGCCGCCTATCATGGCAGGAACTTGTCCGTATTCTTCAGTTTAGCCGGCAGATACTCTTTAACAACAAAATCAAGCCCATGCTTTGCGAACGCCTGCTGTTCAACACGCACACCCATTTTCAGCATCTGATTGATCGCCGCCTGCCACCTTTTATGGTGTATCACGAACGGATCGTTCTTCAAAGCATCCTTTGCACGCTTTATATCCACTTCCTTCAAAGGATGTGTCGGCAGCTTATAATCCTTGATGTCCTGCGGCGTAACCCCGAGGAACGACGTCTTCGGCACACAGAAAAACTCATTTAAATGTGCCGCCCGCCCGGATCCGACCTTCAGCGTCCGGTAGATATTAAAGTAACCGTAAGGGTCGCCATCGACAAAAGCATAAACCGGAACCTTGAGTTTATCGCTGAGTCTGCGGATAAACCGCCTGCAAGCCCTCGTCGGAACCCCCCCCATACTGATCAGGATACAGTTGTTTTTCTCCCAGTAATCGTACTTGACCAATCGCTGGAACATACCCGCCGTTTCGATCGCCAGAATAAACTTCGCTTTGCTCTGAAATTGCAGATTTTCAACTTCACTCGGGATAGAATAAGCCCCCGACCCGAACTTCGTGCAATCGATACGCAGTTTCCTGCCCTTGGAATCCGTATCGATCACAACAAGATTGCCCGCAATATCGCCGCCTTTTTCTTCCGGAACGAACTTAAGCTGCTCACGGTTGACCCCGAACATCGCCTCGACATCGTCCATGATCGTATCGGATTCAGGCTGTTCCGAGAAACCGGCTTTGCCCCAGTTCTTTGAGATATAGTAGGCCTCCCTCTTCGTCGCCATATCGTTGGCCTCGATCAACTCCTTCGAAAGAGCCATCATCTTAAGCGTCTGAGCGAACGTCTTAACGGTATTGACCGTCAGAGTACGCTTCTTACTCTTATCAAGCATCTCAAAATAACCCTTTTTCGCCCGATACCGAACATTGGAAAGCGACCGGACCGGAGTAGTCATCGTGGGTTTCTGGCTCTTGATTATCTTAGTATACACGCCCTGTGCATTGTCCTTGATCTTATCGATTACGGGGATCTGTGCTTTCTTTGCCATAAATTTACCATCCATAAAAATACGAGATACCTGAAATACATCCTGTTATTCAGGGAATCCATCCAAAAATCCTGTTCCAAAGCTATTCTAAGTCAAATCACTCACCCATTCAAGTACTATTGTCACCATCCGCTTCAATTACACCAGTCGCTATTTTTTTGCATAAATAAAGACATGGCTTAACCGTAAACGGCTTGGTCCGGGAAAAACTTCATTTTTTTTAATATTTTGCAGGAATTATATTGACTTTTCTACGCTTTTAGGGTATAGTGCAGTACATAGAAATAACGCTGTTATATACAGCTTTATATAGACCTCGGCGAGGCTACGTGAGCACCCGTTTCCCCCCCCCCAGACGGACTCACCTCCTCGCCACTTTTTTGCGCATTAGAAGTTCATCACGGAATAATAGGGTCATTGTACAAAAAGCTTACTTAGATGCCTCTGACCTGCACAAGCACTTTACGATGGGTGGCACGGTCAAGCTTTGCTTGGTCGTGGGGGTTCTCGCTATAAATCTACGACCGCTACAAAACTCAAATCGGCCCTAATTAACTAAATTTGGCATTAGCACTCGCTTATGATTTCGCAGTTCGTGCTTTGAATTTGGGTTTTAGACCCCTCTAACCTGCACAAGCACTTTCCGGTTCCGCGGCCCGTCAAACTCACAGAAAAATATCCCCTGCCATGTCCCTAAAACCATCTTTGAGTTTTTGACCATTATCCGCTCGCTACAGCCGAAAAGTGAACTTTTAACATGCGAATCGCTATTCTCTTCGGCATGGCGATACCCACGCCGATTCTGTGGCACAAGCTCATTGAGCGTCATCGTCATATCGTAAAGAACATCAGGATCGGCATTTTCATTGATAGTGATCGCCGCCGTCGTATGCGGGCAATACACAGTTACCTCCCCAGCCTCAATTTGCGACTGACAAACGACCGCCGCGATCTCCTTGGTGATGTCGATCATCTCGCATCGACGCTCGGTATGCAAATGGAAACTCTCATCGTGAATCTTCATAATGCTATTCCTTAAATATTACATCTGCTCGACAACTTCTATCCCCAACAGTTCGCTTAGCCCGTGAGCAATGATCTTCGCCGTAAGCTCACATAGCAGCACCCTCGTCGGGCGTTTATCCCTGTCTCTTATACACATCT
>DRGS01000144.1 GCA_011053245.1 Phycisphaerales bacterium | reverse complement strand
GGTGAATCCCAACGCAAATGAAAATCATTGGCGTCCACGTCAACAAAACACGGGTCGCTTTCGATATTGCCGGAACCCCACTCAAGGGTGTAATTGTTTTCCATGTCGATCCCAGCCTGACCCCCTTCTATGTCGCAATAAGAAATATCTACCCATGCCTGGCCAACAATACCGCCATTAATTTGTATATTGGGCCCGATTGCAGCGGTATTACCCCAGACAATGCAGTTTTCAAATATAGATTTGCTCCTCCCGCATTTTATTCCACCTCCTTTATTGACCGCTGAGTTACCTGTGATTACACAATTACTGATATGGGCACAAGTGGTATCATTCGTACCAATACCGATTCCAGCAGCGTGACTGTCAGAGTGATTATCTTTGATAATACAATTAGTCATTATCATACTACTATTGTTGGCGAGAAGGACACCGCCGCCAACGTTTGCGCTCTCTCCGACAATTGCGTTTTCTGCAATAATACAGTTTGAAATAATTGGATTGTTATACCATTCAATATAAATCCCTCCGCCCTGAAATGATGCCGTATTATTGCTGATAACGCAATTAGTGATCGTCGGACTGCTGCCGGGATCGTGCAGCAACATGCCGCCGCCCAAGTCATTGGTTGAAGTTGTATCGTTGCCGGTGATCCGGCAATTTGTGATTGTTGGACTACTGCCCAGATCACAGCGAATACCGCCGCCGCGATTTGTCATGCCGTTTGTAACAGTAAAGCCATCCAGCTTCGCTCGCCAACATTCGCGATTTACAAAATCAAAACCGCGATGTCGATCTTCTTCTGAGCCGTTACAGTCAATGATACAGTTCTCCGGGCCGTTCTCGCTCTTTACTGTGATAGACTTGCCGCCGAACTCGATATCACGATTGCCGTCGCCTGTATAATTACCGTCCGCCACCAAAACCGTATCGCCGTCATTGGCATCGTCAATAGCAGCCTGGATCGTAGCGTAAACGCTCGGCACACGCAAAGGTGCAACCGTTGTAAAGCTGTAGCAAGCCCCGCTATTGCTGTCTGTCGTTACGTTACCAGCTGAATCTTTTACATCGATCACGAAATAATGATCCGTACCCGGCTCTAAAAATCTAAGCAGAACCTCATGGCTGGTTCGCGGTATAGGGTCCGTGGCGGTAATACTATGATCGCCGCAGGTAAGGCCCGCGCGTACTTTTGCTGTTGTCACCTCATTGGTATCGAACGTTACCCGCACCATAGGCCCGGCTGCATCTATCTGGACATTACTAATTATCGGCGGCGAACAATCCACATCGGCGATATCGCTGGCATTGCCGTAAGAAGCGGTAATAACCCCGCCCTCGCTTACCTGCAATGATCCGTCACTTACATCAACGGTACCGGAATCGATAACGATAGAGCCTTTGAAGACCCCTGCCGTAGTCAGCTCGTTTAGCGTAACCGTTTCTAAATCCCCGCCGTCAGTAGAGATATTTACATCCTGTGTCCCATTGCCCGCCAGATCCGAATCGAATAACTTAATTTCAATGTCACCTGTGCACGAATAGGCGGTTCTGTCTAATTGGATGATCTCATTGGAGTCCACTAAAGTCTGTATCGCGTTATAAAGATTCAATCTACCCGAAGCACAGATAGCTGGATCGATCGTGTCCGCCGAACCCTCCAAAACTGTTTCTATTTTCTCAGGGCTAAGGGTCGGGTCGATAGCCAGCAGCATTGCCGCCGCCCCTGCTACATACGGACAAGCCATCGACGTACCTGAAAGGATCGTTGTATAGTTATCATAGATCATTCCCAGTGCGTATAATTCTGTTCGCAGCGATAATATATCCACGCCCGGTGCCGCGATATCGACCCAGTCGCCGTAATTGGAAAACGAAGCCTTATCATCGTTCGAATCAGTAGCAGCCACCGAGATCACATGATTATAATCAGCCGGGTACGGCGCAGTGTTCGTATCGTCATTGCCTGCCGAAGCGATAACCACAACGCCCTGACTGTGGGCATAATCTATAGCGTCCTGCAAAGACTGCAAATAGTCACCTCCGCCCCAGCTGTTGGATATGATGTCGGCACCATTATCGACGGCATAATAAAATGCTGTTGCCGCATCGGCACTGTCTCCGTTACCGCTGGAGTTTAGAAACTTCAACGCCATTATCTTTGTATTCCAGCTTGTCCCTGTTATATCAAGCCCATTGTTGCTGTCGGCGGCGATTATTCCCGCACTATGCGTGCCGTGACCGTAATCGTCCATCGGGTCGTTGTCATCGTTTACATAATCACGGCCGTAATAGCCGTTGCTGTCTGCCCACATATTATTAACTATATCTCTATGCCGGTAGTCCACGCCGCTGTCAACGACAGCTACTATCACTTCGCCGCTTCCGGTATGAATGTCCCAGGCCTGGGGTGCGTCTATGTCACTATCCGCCGAGCCTGGCTGATGATTGTATTTGCCGCTCTCTTGATACCACTGGCCGGTATTATTCAACGCCCACTGGACAGGATAATAAGGATCGTTCGGCGTTTTGTCAGCTGAGACGATATAATTTAGTTCGGCGTATTCGACATCGGGACTGTTTGCGTATTGGGCTTTCATATCTTCCAGGTTTTGCCCTGCCTGCAGGTCAGCTTTAATTTTGTATACCCTGCCAAGATCGGGAACCGGTGCATTCTTCGGTGCCCGTTTTAATCTTCGCAGGATGTGTTTTTCTTTTTTGGTTAGCAGCGATCTGTTTTTTAGCCGAAGATCTTTTATCCGCTGTCGATTCTTTTTAAAATTCTTAAATATCGGCCTGATCTTTTGTACTCGATACCTTGCGTTCAACTGATCCAATTCATGTGAGAAAGTTAGCGGGCCGGCCAAAGTTTGTGTCTCTAATTGATTTTCGATCGTTGCTGCTATTGGCTCTTTGAATTTGACGATTATCTCATTGGGTTCAAATTCCGGCAGATCAGGTTCCGGCCCTTCGCCGTGAACCGCAAATGTTACAGATGAGCAAAATAATATTATTGCGATCGATATTATGAACTGAAAAATCAGCTTGTAGTCCTTCACTTGTTATCCTCCGTGACGATCTAACCAATTAGCGTTGCTCGCAGCCTCCTCCTGCGGACTGCGGGTCTGCATCTTACTCTTTTTTCGTTATTTTCTCCTCAAAAAAATTGTTTTTCTGCAGAATAATATCCATAACTGCACAACTGACACTATTGTTATCGGTCTGTGGCTGAAGAAACGTTAGCGTAAAAGAGTAATTCAGTATGTTTTGCGGCTATCTATCCTGCTAAAAAGTTCTCATCTTTTTTGGCTAATAATGACGAAGTAAAAAGAAAGTCTAATAATATTTGATGATAGAAGGTGGTGGAAAGAAATACGGACGAGGTACATTGATCATGCAGCGAGGAATTTTAAAGAACATTAAGGACGTGTAAACAAATTTAGGAGACCAAATAATGGCTGATCCATCCGAAAACTTAAGTGAAGCGACCAAAGAAGAATCCGCTAAGTCTTGCCAAGAGCCAAAAGGAGATACAAAAGAACAACGCAAGGGAGCAGATAGACGGTCGGCGAGAGAACGGCGTCGATTTGCATTGCCATTCGACGGGTCTGACCGACGAAAGAGTGCGGAAAGACGTGCTGGCAAAGATAGAAGGGGCGATTAAGAAAACTTATACAAAAAAAATGGGAGACGGACACCCCCCTTATTTCGTTTTTCTGGGTTAACCGCCTCCCTAAAGAAGAGGAGAAGAGAATTTCGTATAATTTCAGTTTCCTACCTCATTCACTAAAAGTATAAATAGTTTTTCGGCATATCCAAAAAGTTTCTCAATTTTTTTTCATGTCGTAATATTCGATAGCGTTCTAAAAGAGCATATCTTATCGGAGCATGGGGTTTGTGTAATGGTGTGAGTTTGCTTTTACCGGCAGCGAATCAGTTGGTTGCTGTCGTATTTGACGTGGCTGACATTTTTTTTGAGGTCATCGATGAAACGAAGGCCATCTTTCCAGTAGCCTGCGGTGGGTTTCAGGGCTGGATGGTGATCTGTAAAGTAGCGATTGATATTTGCTATGAGCAGTTCTCTTAGGTATTTGCTGAACATCGAGGCCAGTGACACGGGGAAGTATTTGTTGTCCGCGGCGACAACGAAATGTATTCGCATCGTTTTTCCGTCGGCGCACAATTCATAGCTGCTGGCTTTTGGGGTTTCGACGAGGATCTTTAGATCCATGTTGCCGAACATTCGCTGGAGAATTTTTCGGTATCGGACGCG
>DRGS01000143.1 GCA_011053245.1 Phycisphaerales bacterium | reverse complement strand
GGTCAAAGATTTATCGGCTTAGGAGCGGCCTATTTCCTATCAGCTTGTTGGTGAGGTAAAAGCTCACCAAGGCAACGACGGGTAGCGGGACTGAGAGGTTGGCCCGCCACATCGGGACTGAGACACTGCCCGGACCTCCACGGAGGGCTGCAGTAACGGATATTGCGCAATGGGCGAAAGCCTGACGCAGCGACGCCGCGTGTAGGAAGAAGTCCTTCGGGGTGAAACTTGCACAGGTGCTGCATGGCTGTCGTCAGCTCGTGTCGTGAGATGTCGGGTTAAGTCCTTTAACGAGCGAAACCCTTACCGTTAGTTGCCAGCGCGTTATGGCGGGGACTCTAGCGGGACTGCCGGTGTTAAACCGGAGGAAGGCGGGGATGACGTCAAGTCCTCATGGCCTTTATGCCCAGGGCTTCACACGTGCTACAATGGCCACTACAAAGCGACGCGATACCGTGAGGTGGAGCAAATCGCAAAAAAGTGGCCCCAGTTCGGATTGTAGGCTGACAACTCGCCTACATGAAGTTGGAATCGCTAGTAATCGCGTATCAGCTACGACGCGGTGAATGTGTTCCTGAGCCTTGTACACACCGCCCGTCAAGTGACGGGAGTTGGGAGCACCCGAAGTCGGATTGCTAACCTTTCGAGGGGGCGTCTGCCGACGGTGAGCTCGATGACTGGCACTAAGTCGTAACAAGGTAGCCGTAGGGGAACCTGCGGCTGGATCACCTCCTTTCTAAGGGATAATTTAGACGTGAATCGTTTGCCCCTATCCGTTGTGGATATGGCCAAAAAAGCGATTTGCGAAAGTCAGCCGCTTTTGCTGTTTCAGTACCAACTGTTTTCTGATATTCAGAGCCACGTCGTGTAATGCGGCGTGGCTCTATTTGCGCGCATATTACTTTACTATTTGACATTTCGGACCAAACCTACTATATTCATCTATAAGCTTGATATTGCACGGGAGCCAGCCTCAGATGCACCCGCGATATCAACGCATAACAAATTTCAGGACTTTAGCTTTATGCAAGGCATACTAATATCGCTGATCTTCGCCATCATACCCGCTACCGCTGACCCCAACTCTAAAGCACCCGCTACGATCGCCCCTGAAACCACCGTTACGCAAACCACTGCACCCCTCGCTCGCGATACTAACCCAGCCCCGGCCCCTGCAAAAACCAAAATATCCGAAACCACCCCCCGGGACGCTACACCCCCTGTCGCACCTCCCGAAACCAACTCCACGGAAGCAGGTTCAACACAGGATGTCAAATCTGAAAAAAAATATCTTGGGCTCTCAATTGGTCAACTTGTCATTGCCCTTGCCACTCTTGCCCTTGGTGTGTTAACATTTATTGTACTCTACAAGCAGGGGAAATTAGACGGGATACTGAAAAGACTCCAGATCGAAGAGCATCAGCAGCGCAAACGAGAACAGGCTACCCCAGCCCAGGAACCCATTACTCCAACACCACCAAAGAATCCGGATCGCATATCTCTCGGCAAACTTCCTGTTACTACGCCACCTGACGAAGCCGTTATTCAACCAAAACGTATCCTTTCTGCGAAACCCGTGGTTCAGCCCGAACTTATTCATGTCCCAAAACCCTCTCCGCCTCTACTACCACAAGTTTTTATTAGCTATGTAATAAATGATGATGACTCAAGAAAAAGATTTCATACACAATTAAAAGTGGGCGAAAAAAACAAATATTTCACTTTACACGATGACCGTGCAATTGACGACATGCCTTACACTGAGATCGTAACCGTAATGGAAACTGCCTCCGTCGTAATTTTCCTTATATCAGCAGACTACCTAGCGTCTGATTTTGTTAATGACAGTGAAGTTCCCTTCTTGTGCGAACGCAATAAAAATGATAGCCTTTTATTTGTTCCAGTAATAGTAAACCATTGTGCTTATGATGTGGCCCATTGGCTAAAACAACATAAAGTCTTCTGTAAGGAGATACCCCTTAAAAGTCTCATGCCGAAGAGAAAACAGGACAAGAAGATTACTGATATAGTTAGGCATGTTGTTGAGACGATTTGCAACATAGATGGCCAGAAGCGGAAGTAACATAATATAAGGAGCAATGTCCGCCATGAAAAATATTACAAAAAAACCAACGGTATTTATAAGCTATAGTCACGCAGATGAGAAGTGGAAGGACCGACTCCTCCCTCATTTACGCACGTTGGAGCAGTACGATATTATATCATTTAGTGATGACCGCATTGTCAACACCAACGATGAATGGGTTCCTGCAATCCACAATGTTATCGACTATGCCACTGTAGCCATCTGTCTCATTTCTGCTGATTACTTATCTTCAAGATTCATCATCGAACAGGAACTTCCTGCATTAATAGAACGTCGTCGCTCCATGGGAATGCTGTTACTACCTATAATTGTTAGTCCTTGTATTTGGAATTCCCTGCCTATTCTTCGATCATCTCAAATGGAACCGCCAAATACCACCCCCCTTGCTCTTATGGACGATTTAGACCAAGACCAATTTTTCGCAAATATTGCCAACACTGTCTACCATAGACTGGGAGAAGTCAACACAACTCTCCCTAAATCGTCATCTCGATCTTACTCTATAGTTAGCCTGAATAAGCTTCCGGCTACACCACGGCATATTTTTGGTCGCGCTACAGAACTAGCCCTATTGAGCAAAACGTGGGAATCTCACGATACAAATATTGTCAGTTTTATTGCTTGGGGCGGCACGGGAAAAACTTCTCTCGTAAACTACTGGCTTACCCACCACATGGCCCATAACGATTATGGCGGTGCTGCCAGAGTCTTCGGCTGGTCCTTCTATTCTCAGGGCACTTCCGACAAAAGGCAGGCCTCCGGTGAGCAGTTCATAGATTCTGCTCTGCGATTCTTTGGCGACACGGAAATGGCAGATAGCAATGCCTCCGCATGGAGCAAAGGCGCTGCTTTGGCTCATCTAATAGGGCAAAACAATAACCTACTCATCCTCGACGGCCTTGAACCCTTGCAAGATCCTCACGATCTCAACCGCATAAAGGACCCCGCCGTCGCTGCTCTGCTTACCAACCTTGCAGCTTTCAATAAGGGCCTCTGTGTGGTCACCTCTCGTATCGGTATTAAGGAACTTGAGCCCTTCTCCGAATCCGCTGTTAAAAACATTTTGCTTGAAAATCTTTCGCTTGATGCTGGCACAAAGCTGATGAGAAAATGGCGGATTGAAGGGGATGACACAGAACTGAAGGAGGCCGTCTCCGAATATAATGGCCATGCCCTTGCCCTGACCCTCCTCAGTTCCTACATAAGGACTGCTTATGCTGGTGACATACGGAAGCGTGACAGAATACCCCATCTGACAGATGAGATGTACCAAGGTGCCCACGCAAAACACGTCATGGCCGCTTACGAGCGATGGTTTAAAGGGAAACCCGAATTGCAAATCCTCTACATCCTTGGCCTCTTCGACCGTCCCGTCGAACTTGCCGCTATCGATGCGATTAAAACCGGTGTTCCTCTGGAGGGCCTTACCGATAATCTGACAAGCCTCTCTCAGGATAAGTGGCTCTTTGCTCTGAAGCATCTCCGAGAAGTAAGCCTGCTCTTACCATCCGAGCAGGATAGCCCCTACGTCCTCGACTGTCACCCCCTCATCCGCGAATACTTCGGGGACAGGTTAAAAGAAACAAACGAATCCGCTTGGCAACAGGCTCACTCAAGATTGTACGAATACTTCTGCGATCTGCCCCAAAAACAACTCCCCGACACCATTGAAGAGATGACCCCCCTCTACCGAGCTATTTACCACGGCTGCGCTGCGGGCCTCCACCAGCAGGCCCTCAAGGATATTTACTGGTCCCGGATCACCAGAGGCAACCAATATTACAGCTTTCACAAACTTGGCGCCCTAGGCTCAGACCTCGCTGCCGTCGCTTGCTTCTTCGATACACCATGGCATACGCCTTCCCCAACTCTCACCGGCCCAGTTCAAGCTCTTCTTCTCAATTCCGCCGCCTTCAATCTTCGCGCCCTCGGTAGGCTCGCGGAATCTGCCCAACCATTCAAAGCTAGCCTAGATATGGCCATCGCAGCAAAGGATTGGATAAATGCCGCCCGCTTTGCCAACAACCTCAATGAGCTTAATCTCACTCTTGGCAATATCTCGGATGCTATCATTTATGGCAAGCAATGCGTTGATCTTGCAGACAAAAGTGACGATACCTTTGAGAAGATAGGCAATCGCACAACTCTTGCCAATGCCCTCGCCCAAGCTGGCAATCTCGATGATGGCCTTAAGCTTTTCGCTGAAGCTGAACAGATGCAAAGAGACCACCAGCCCGAGTTTCCCCTCCTCTATGGTCTACCGGGCTATCTATACTGCGACCTACTCCTTGACCGCAGTGAATATAACCAAGTACTTGACAGGGTAAAAAAGTTTTTCGAGTGGCGAATGGATTCAGACCCCCTCTTAGCCATTGCCCTTGATAATCTCTCGTTGGGTTGTGCCTTCCTGCGAAAAAAACTTACCGAAAACACAGGCGATTTTACAGAAGCCGCCGAATACCTGAACCTTGCCGTAGATGGTTTGCGAAAAGCAGGAACTCAGGACCACCTGCCCCGCGGTCTATTGGCTCGCGCTCAGCTGTATCGCGTGACCAATAATTTCATTTTAGCCTACCGCGACCTCGACGAAGCTTATGCCTTGTCCACCCGTATCGGCACAAAGCTCTTTGAGGCCGATTGCTGCCTCAAATACACCTGCCTCTACCTTGCCCAAGGCGATACGGATAATGCCCGCAAATATTTCGAGCAAGCAGAAGCCATCATCACCGAAACCGGCTATCACCGCCGCGACAAAGACCTCACCGACCTCCGCTCAAAACTCACATAACTCCCCCCTAGCCCCTTACCCCTAGTCCCTAACCCCTAAATATTTTTTCTTCGTATTTCAAAAAATTCACTTGACAAAAGACTCTTAGCTTTGTATAATGTTCATTGAACAATACAATACAATTTAATCTTTTGTTCGTGTTTATTGGTGTTCATTAGTGGTTCCCAATAATCCTGTAAACCCGTCAAATCCGTGGCTAAAAATGCAAATAAATGAAAAAAACATGAAAAAACGCAAAAAAATGACAAAAAAACGACCCTCTGGAATCTCGGGCGTCTTCTCGCTTTTTCAGGGAATTCCCGTGTTTTTAAAAATACTTTTTCTGGGAAACAAACCCAATTTCCCAACCCAGAGAATCACTACAACTACTTGCAAAAGAGGTACTTACGACGATTTACTCCCCGAATTACGACAAAAAAACAAACCCAAAACAAACCCAAAACAAACCCAATTCAAACCCAATTTGCAGCACATATTCCGTGGCGAAAACCTTTTCAAGAACCCACCCCTCACCATCACGAACGCAAAATGTCCATTGGACACCAAACCCAATTTTACACTCTGTCGGGCTATTTCAGGGCGGTTTTTACCTCTGTGATGAATGCTGTGAGTTGTTTTCGCATTTGGTTGGGGTCGGATAAATTGTCTTCTATGATCCTGACGATGCGGCTTCCTATTATTACTCCGTCTGCTCCTGCTGCGGCGACTTGTCTGGCTTGTTCGGGTGAACTTATTCCGAAGCCTACGCATATTGGGGTATCAGTGGCTGCTTTTAGTCTGGCGATGAGCGGTTTTACGAGGTCGGATAATTCGCTTCTTGCTCCGGTGACGCCATAAGTTGAGACGGTGTATATGAATCCGGTGCTTTTTTCAGCTATGAGTTTTAGTCTTTCATCGGAGGTATTGGGGGTTACCATGAAGACGGTTTCAAGGCCGGCTGCTTCTGCGAGTGGCGCTATCTCATCTGCGTCGTCGATGGTGAGATCCGCGACGAGTACGCTGGAGCCGCCTGCGGCTTTGAAGTCGGTAAAGAATTTTTCGACGCCGTATTGATAGATGAGATTATAGTAAACGAGGAGGCCGATAGGCAGGTTTTTGTATTCGGTAACTTTGGCGATGAATTCAAGTGCGCGTGCTACGGTCATGCCGGATGCCAATGCGCGGATGTCGGCTTTTTGGATGGTGGGACCGTCGGCGATGGGGTCGGAAAATGCGATGCCGAGTTCGAGTATGTCAGCGCCTGCGTCAATTGCGGTTGTTACCAGCGAAAGGCTTGTATCGAAATCCGGGTCGCCTATCACGAAGAAAGGTATCAGGGCGGCGGCTGGCAATTCTTTGAATGTTTGTTTGTATGTAGCCATTTAAAATCCTTGTATTACATGGGTCTGTTTCGTTCGACTATTGTTACGTCTTTGTCGCCTCTACCGGAGAGGTTTACGACGACGTTCGTTTCGGCTGGGAGTTTGCCCTTTTGCGAAACTAACCATGCGAGAGCGTGGGAGCTTTCCAGGGCCGGGATGATGCCCTCGGTCTTTATGAAAGTTTCGAATACGTCGAGTACCTGAGTGTCTGAGACGGAGACGTATTCGGCGCGGCCGGTGTCCTTCAGGTAGGAGTGCTCGGGGCCTACGCCGGGGTAGTCGAGGCCTGCGCTGATGCATTCGGTTTCGCTTATCTGTCCTTCTTCATCCTGGAGGACATAAGTTTTTGCTCCGTGGAGTATTCCGGTTTTGCCGCAGACTAATGTTGCGCAATGTTCCTTGGTGTCGAGGCCCTTGCCGCCGCCTTCAACGCCGACGAGTTTGACGTCGGGGTCGTCGATGAATCCTGAGAATATGCCGATGGCATTGCTGCCGCCGCCGACGCAGGCTACGACTATGTCGGGCAGCTTTCCGGTCATTTCCATAGCCTGACTTCTGGCTTCGGTGCCGATGGGCGACTGGAAGTGCTTTACGATCATCGGGTAGGGATGCGGGCCGCCGGCGGTTCCGAAGAGGTAGAATGTGTCTTCAACGTGCGAGG
This sequence comes from Phycisphaerales bacterium, assembly GCA_011053245.1. The sequence goes on along the minus strand of DRGS01000143.1, from coordinate 2,956 downwards.
TCCAGTAGCGGAGGGCGTCGTTGATGGCGTCTTTGAGTGTGCCGGTTCCGCATTCTACGGAGACGACTTCTGCGCCGCAGAGTTTCATCTTGTGTACGTTTACGTTCTGGCGTTCGATGTCGACGGTGCCCATGAAAATTTTGGTTTCGAATCCGAAGAGGGCTCCGGTCATTGCTGTTGCGAGTCCGTGCTGGCCAGCTCCGGTTTCTGCGATGATGCGGGTTTTGCCCATGTACTTTGCGAGCAGTGCCTGGCCGATGGTGTTGTTCATTTTGTGTGCGCCGCCGTGGCAGAGGTCCTCTCGTTTTACATAGACGTTGAAGCCTACGAATTCGCTGAACCGTTTTGCGTGGTATAGCGGAGTTGGTCTGCCGACGTAATGTTTGTACAGGTCGTCGAGTTCGGCTACGAATTTCGGGTCGGTTGAAAAACGGTCGAACGCTTCTTCGATCTGTTCGAGTGCCGGTATCAAAACCTCGGGTACGTAGAACCCGCCGAAATCGCCATATCTTCCTTTGTGCTTCATCAGTTACCTCTATATATTTTCATTATAAGATTTTGCTATACCGGCCCGCTTAACTTATGACGCTTCGGACGTTTGTAAATAGCTCTTTCATTTTTTTGTGATCCTTTTTGCCGGGGGATGCTTCTATTCCGCTGCATACGTCTACTCCGTAGACGCCGACTTCGATGGCGCGGACGACATTGTCGGGATTTATTCCGCCTGCGAGAAAGACTCTCTTGTTGATATATCCGATGAGGCCCCAGTCGAAAGTTTTGCCTGTGCCGCCGTAGTGCTTCATGTCGAAAGCGTCGAGGAGAACGGCATCGGTACAGTAGAGTTTTGCACTTTCAATGTCTTCGGCGGACTTTACTCTTATCGCTTTTATGGAGCGTGCGCTTAAAACTCGCAACGAGTCACAGAACTCGGGCGTTTCGTCGCCGTGAAGTTGTATCCATGTAAGGTAGCCGTCTTTTACAGCTTCTTTGATCTGGTCGTGTGGAGCATTTACAAATATTGCGGAGGTATCAACATATGTCGGGAGTTTGCTTATTATTGCGAATGCGTCTTCGGGTTCTATGTAGCGGGGGCTTTCGGGATAGAAATTGAACCCGAGGATGTCGGCGCCCATGTCAATGGCCGCGAGAGCGTCTTCGAGGTTTGTTATACCGCAAATTTTTACTTTTACCATCGGCATTTTTTTGCCTTCGTCTCTTGGTCGTTAACTGTTTGATATTTCGATAAGTTTTTTTAGTGCGTCGCTTGCTTTGCCCTGTTCGATGGAGTTGTTGGCGGCTTCGATAGCGGTCTTGAAATCGTCGGCAAGGCCTGCGACTATTATGGCTGCGGCGGCGTTTAGTACGACGATGTCCTTTTTCGGTCCGGTTTCGTTTCCCTCAATGACATCTCTGACGATCTTTGCGTTGGTTTCTGCGTCGTCGCCTTTTAGGGCGTTGAAGTTTGCTTTTTCGATCCCGAAATCGACGGGGTCAAGCGTTATGGCGGTTATCTGGTCGTCTTTTAGTTCGAGTATTTTCGTTGTGCCCATTGTGCTGATCTCGTCGAGGCCGTCGCTATGTACGACCATCGCGTGTTTTAGTCCGAGCTTTTGCAGGGTTTCGACGATCATCTGCATAAGCGATTCGTCGGGTACGCCCATTACCTGCGAAGTTGCGCGTGCGGGATTGGCCAGGGGGCCGAGGATGTTGAATACGGTTCTGAAATCGAGGGCCTTTCGTACGGGCTGAACGTATTTCATTGCGGGATGGAAATCGGGTGCGAACATGAAACCTATGCCTGCTTGGCGGATGCACTCGGCAATCTTTTCGGGGCCGGGTGAGACGTTTACGCCGAGGGCGGTCAGTACATCTGCGGAGCCGCACTTGCTGGTGATGCCGCGGTTGCCGTGTTTGGCGACGTGTGCGCCTGCGCCGGCTGCGACCATGGCCGAAGCGGTTGAGATATTGAAAGTTTTTAGTCTTGCTCCGCCGGTTCCACAGGTATCGACGAGATTATCGATGCCGGGTTCTATTTTTACGGCGTGGTCGCGAAGTGAACCTGCAAGGCCTGCGAGTTCTTCGGGGCATGGGCCCTTTGCGCGCATGGCGGTTAGGAAAGCAGCTACCTGCGGTTCGGGTACGTCGCCGTCAAAGACGGTGTCGAGAAGTTTTTGCGACTGCTCGAAGGTAAGGTCGTTGCCTTCAAGAATAATTTCAAGGTATTCGGTTATCTTTGCCATTATCGACTCCTGTTCTCTAATGCGATCTTGAGGACGTTTTCTATTATTTTGCCGCCGGTGGGGGTTAGGATGCTCTCGGGGTGGAACTGGACGGCGTGTATTGGTAGGGTTTTGTGCTGGACGCCCATTACGATGCCGTCAAAGGAGGCGGTCTCTTCGAGGCAATCTGGCAGGGTTATTGCGCAGAGGCTGTGGTATCTGCCTGCTTGGAGCGGGTTTTCGAGGTCGGCGAAAAGGCCCTTGGCTGTGTGAGTTAGCTTTGAAGATTTGCCGTGCATGACAGCGGGTGCATGACCGACGCTGCCGCCGAAGTGCTGGACTATCGCTTGGTGGCCGAGGCAGACGCCGAATATCGGGAACTTGTCCTTGAAATACTCTATAGCCGCAAGTGTGACGCCTGCTTTATCGGGTGTGCCGGGGCCAGGTGAAACGACTACGAGGTCGGGGGCGAAGGCATCGGCAGCTTTTGTAAGCTCATCGAGCGAAGTATCTGCGCGATAGACCTTTGTAACGCAATCGCGTTTTCCGAACTCGTCGACGAGGTTGTATGTGAACGAGTCGAAATTATCTATGAAAAGAACTTTTACTTTTTCCGTTGCCACTGTACTTTCCTTCCGGTAACAATTTTATTAACCTCTTATCGCGCGGATGCATGAGTTTGCTTTGTGCTGGGTCTCGTCGAATTCGCTTTTCGGGATGCTGTCATGGACGATTCC
>DRGS01000142.1 GCA_011053245.1 Phycisphaerales bacterium | reverse complement strand
GCGAATCTTATCCTCGTAAAGGACCAGGCCGAACTGATCGCGGACCTTCTCCCCATCCAGCGGGTCATTCTTCAGGGAATGGACATCAAGCCTCACAACTATATCGAAGCCGGGCAAAAGTGCCGCGTTATCGCAGGGCCTCTGTTAGGGACCGAAGGGATCGTGGAGAAATCCGGTGATGATGCCCGACTGATACTACAGGTCGATATGTTGGGCCAGGCGACAAGCGTTGAGATCGATACCGACCTGATAGAGATCGTAGATTAGTGTTGCCATAATAGGAAATTTTCATGGGTAATGCGATTTTGAATAAAGCCATAATCCGGCAGATATTCGCCGTTACAGCCGGAGCCGGTGTGGGTGGGTGCGTGTTCATGCCGGTATTTACGGTGATCTTTTCGTTAGCAGCGGACCTGATCCCGGAAGAAAGCGGTTTGCCGGGCCTGCTGGCGAGTTATGGTCTGGATGCGCTGGCTATATGTCTGTCAGGTTTTCTCATGGGAATATTGGTGAGCTTGATAGCAACATCCAAACAGCTTGCTATGACAATAGTGTCAATTGTGATCGTGGTAACTATTTACGGTGTGCAGATCGCCATGCACGGCAAAGGCATGTCGGAGAGTTTACTTGACGATACGCGGCTGCTTGCTATAAAATTTGCGATGATGCTTACGCTGCAGTGGATTTTCATGGTGATCATTATGGCGGTCTCTGCTATATTAGGGGCAAGGGCAGCTATACGAAAAAAATAATTAAACGATTAATAATAAGGAGCGGATCATGGTTATGCGAAAAATTATTATGGTTATCGGGGTGCTGATCATCCTTGAGGGTATCGCCTTTCTGATCAAGCCCGGTTGGTACAGAAACGCGGCGAAAACCTTTATGTCGGAAAGAACGGTTTACATCGGTCCTGTGCTAAAAATAGTGTTCGGGATGCTGTTTTTGGTGTCGGCGCTGTCCTGTCATATTAAGTCGATAATCATCGCTCTGGGTGTGCTGATGATAGCCGGGGGAATAACAGGGCTGATACTGCCCAAAGCCAAGATCATCAGCTTCATCGAATGGTGGACCAAACGGTCTGACCTTGTGATGCGGATAATCGCAATTGTCGCCATCGCGTTAGGCGGACTGGTCATGTGGGCAGCGTAAATGCTTTTTTTGCTGTGTCGTTGCTATTTGATTGCTCAAGTGCCATCATTGCATGCACACAACTCCTTTTGTGGCAAGGTGTTATATAACCCCCATCCTTTTTGTGAATATAGGCTTGCAAGGTCTATATTTTATCAAAAACCAAAGATTTTTCTTTAAAAATCGGCCTCAATATGGTATAATGTGCTTTGCTTATAATTTGGTAAGAGGAGGGTAGAGTGCGTCATAATCTTCGCGTCTTCGGTATTTTTGCAATTGCGATTTTGGCCTTTTGCCCCGGGCTGTCTACATGTACGGTCCTGGGTCTGGCGGAGTCTATGGGTCCGGACGGATCCAATGCACAAGACGTACATGCTCTGGGTTACGAGGGTCAGGGCGTAAACGTCGGGCTGATCTCACAGCATAATGCCCGCGCCGACCACGAAGCATTTCAGGGACATGTCACAAATAGCGACCATTCCGGCGATGGAATTCTGGCCAGCGACCACGATACGGCAATGGCAGGGATCGTCGCAAGCAGGGGCGGAACAAGTTTCCCCAATGATATTGGCATTGCGCCTCAAAGCGATATTTACTCAGCCAGAGTTGTAGATGACCTCAGTCAGATCAGTGAGTTATACCTTAAAAATGCGCTGGATGATCTGGTCAATACAGAGAGTTGCCGGGTTATTGTTACCGGAATACAGATGGTATCTCTTGCGGCAAACGGCGTAAGCGCATGGACGAAGATATATGACTACTACGCGTATGAGTTTGATGTCATATTCGCAAATGCGGCTGGTAACTATGAGACCGAGATCAGTGTATTCGGAGATGCGTACAACGGTATAACAACGGGAGGGCTTCGGTTTACGGACACGGACGTCTACGGACGGGTCGGTGCCGGGAGCAATTCGGGGCCTACTGTCGATGGTCGAGATAAGCCCGATGTCGTCTGCCCCTCACAAAGCCAGACAGTTCCATACGCTTCCAGCAACACAGCGTGGTCCACCGTAGGCAACACCAACGGCCAGACGAGCTGGTCGGTACCGCACACAGCCGGGGTTGCGGCTTTGTTATTAAGTTACGCAGACAGTACATTACTCGAAGATGACGATGATCGAAGCGAGGTCATTAAAGCTGTAATCGTTAATTCGGCACTTCCGAATATAGATGACAAGGATGGCAACCCGACGACTATGGAAACTTTTAACGAGGACCGCGGATACGGCAGGATCGACGCTCTGAGAGCTTATGACACATTAAGTGCGGGCAGGATCAACGAAGGAGAGACCACAACGAAGCAAATGGGCTGGGCGTACGAAACTCAATTCGACAGCGGTGCTCCCAGTGATCTGAGTGATTCATACTTTATAACCGGCAAAAAGGACCAGCGACTTGTCCTAACGGTAACATGGCACCGGAGGATAACGAGATCCGGTAAATTTATTTTTACTTATGATATTGCTGACGATCAGTTTGACATTAACCTTACAGTGAGCGGCGGTGTTGTAGTCAGTGAGCCTGACATACTCAACAATCTCGAGAAAAGAGATGTTCTCCTTCCAAGTGATGGGGTCTATGAGATCACACTCACAAAAAGTAACGGCGCAATAAGCAGCGACGGTTACGCCCTCGCCTTTGAATTGGTGGACCCGATACCGGGCGACTTCGATCTGAACTATGTCGTAGACGTAGCTGACTTTGCCAATGTATCGACCCAGTGGCTGATGACTGGCCCAGGCTTGGAAGCCGACCTGTTCGTTGATGGTATTATAGATATTTCTGATCTGGGGGTGTTTGTCGACAACTGGTTAAGTTATGATCCGGCGTACTACAGTCCATAGCCTGTCCGAGAGTACTTGATATTACTCTGCTTTTACCTGACGGCTCATTAGGTCGTGGATTGCGGCGGAGACGGTCTTTTGGCCAGTGATAACCGAATGAACCGCTTCGGTAATGGGCATCTCTACGTTATATTTTCGAGCCAGTTCGAGGACTCCCTGGCAGGTTGCTGCACCTTCTACGACGCTGTTTGTTGCTCCGAGAGCCTGTTCGGTTGTCTGGCCCTTTCCGATGCGTTCGCCGAATGATCGGTTGCGACCGTGCGGGGAGACGCATGTTGTAACGAGGTCGCCGAGACCGCTAAGTCCTGCGAATGTCTTTTCCCTTGCGCCCATTGCTACGCCGAGTCTTTCTATCTCAGTGAGGCCGCGGCTGACGAGTGCGGCTTTTGCGTTGTCGCCTGCGTCAATGCCGTCGATGATACCGGCTGCGATGGCAATTACGTTCTTTACCGCGCCGGAAAGCTCAACGCCTACGATGTCTTCGTTGGTATAGACCCTGAAAAGCGAAGAATTGAACGCTTCCTGGACTCCCTTTGCAAGAGCCAAGTCGCTGCTTGCCGTACAAGCGGTAGCCGGTTTGCCGGATGCGATCTCATCGGCGATGGTCGGGCCGGAAAGACAGGCATACGAGCGATCTGTGCCGAGGACATCGGCTAATATCTCTGTGGGCCTTAGCAATGTACCGTTCTCTATGCCCTTGGTGATACTTACGATGGGAATATTAGCGGGGAGGGATTCCTTGAGTTTTTGCCATACACTGCGTGTAAATTGGCAGGGAACGGCGGAGACGATAAGTTCAGCGGCAGCCATGGCGGCTTTGGCGTTCGTCTGGAAGGAGAGGCGGCGGGGCAGGGTATAGCCGGGGAGGAATTTTACATTTTCCCGTTTTGCCTCGATCTGCTTGAGATAGGCCGTGTCATAGCCCCACATCGTAACGCCGAGGCCCTTTTCGCAAAGCAGCATCGCACAGACAGTGCCCATAGCGCCGTCACCGATTATCGTGATATTCTTGAACATGCCGAGTATTAGAACGCGCGTGCGGGTGGATTGCAACGGTAAACTTAGAGTATTTCCAGGTCTTCTGGTTTGTGCTGCTTTAGGATGTGGAGCTGGTTTTTGCCGAGGCGAGCCTCAATTATGACGTGGCTGTCGGTATAGTTTTCGCTGAGTATTTCGGTTGAACTCCTCAAATAGCTCTGGAGCCTGCCGTCTCGCATGTGGGTAGTTACGCGGACAACGACATCGCCGCCTCGGTATCTGTCGAGTACGATCCGGGCGACCTTGTCGATATCCATGCCTGTCTTTGCCGAGATGCAGATTGCATCGGGGTAGACGGTCTGGAGCGATTCGAGCATGTTAGCGTTACCGAGTACGTCGGCTTTGTTGAGGAGTACGACCATGTCTTTTTCGCCGCATCCGATCTCGGCGAGGACCTTTTCGACGCTTTCGATCTGGGCGTATGCTTCGTCGCTGGAGACATCGACAACGTGCAGGAGAAGGTCTGCGTTGACGGCTTCTTCGAGGGTGGCTTTGAAAGAGGCGACGAGTTGATGCGGGAGGCGGCTGATGAAACCTACGGTATCGCTTAGCAATACTTCTACGCCGCCTTCGACGGCCCATTTTTTTGTTCGTGTGTCAAGGGTGGCGAATAGCCGGTCCTCTACTAAAACGCCCGCATCGGTAAGGGTATTCATAAGCGTGCTTTTGCCGGCGTTGGTGTATCCGACGAGACTGACTTTGAAAATGCCTTTGCGTCCGTTTATCTCGCGAAGTTTTCGCTTGTCGATACCGGTGAGATCACGTTTAAGTTCGGTGATGCGTTTATTGACGAGTCGTCGGTCGATCTCAAGCTGCTTTTCGCCGGTACCGCGCGTACCGATGCCCCCTACCGCACCTATGGCACCTGCTCCGCCTGCTGCGCCCGCCACGGTATCCAGATGCGACCACATGCGAGTAAGGCGAGGGTATGTGTATTCGAGCTGGGCGAGTTCAACCTGAAGTTTGGCTTGGCGGGTCTTGGCGCGCGTAGCGAAAATATCGAGGATGAGTTCGCTGCGGTCGAGGACCTTTACTTCGATTATGTTTTCGAGTTCGCGTATCTGGCCGGGCGAGAGGTCATTGTCGAAAATGACGACGTCGGCTTCGTATCTGTGTACCCTGTCGGCGAGCATTTTGGCTTTGCCGCTGCCAATGTATGTGGATGGTTTTATCTTGTACAGTCTCTGCTGAAAGCGGTCGGCGACAATAGCCCCGGCGGATTCGGTAAGGGCGGTAAGCTCTACGAGATTGTCGTCAACTCGCTCCTGCCCGCGCAGGATCGCACCAACGAGGATGGCACGCTCTTTCTTTACCTTCAACTGTTCACGAAAATCTTCCAATTAGCTTCTATCTCCACAGCAAAACCCACTATAATTCGTAACCTCATGTATTATAGCAGAGTTTCGTGGTGGTTTCAATGTCTGCCTCGGTAACGGTATCAAGCGCGGAATCGTGTGCGCAAAATGACCGGGGAAACTTTAATATGTCGGGGTTATGAGGCTTTTTACGACCTCTTCTGATTTGTCGGTATAGACTTGCAGCGTAGCCGACGCCATGAAATCGCATGTCCGGATCACGGCGGTCAGTTCCTTTGGCATTTCCTCGGATCGAAGGTTATACTTTTCCATAGAAGGCTTTGCCGCCAGCGGTGTAATGCAAAGGATCAAAATGAGGAAGCTGGCAACGATCTTACCGCCTAAAAAACCAATAGTCGCACTTGCTGCATAATCGAAAAGTTTTGGAAAAGATACCATGTATGTCCCGGTTATAAAGGTGGTGACTATTATCTGCAAGACGGCAAAGATCATACCCGCGGTCGCCACCATCGCAGCAACGATGTGATAGCGAAAATCAGAGGCCGCCCCCTGATCCGATATGAGTCCTACCCAGTAAGGTGCCAGCATAACCGCGGCATAAACAGCGACCATCACATTGAAAACTATCGCCCATGTCGGAAAGAACCCCTTCCTTACGCATATTACAGCGAGTGCGATCCCAACGATAACAGAAAAAATTGCCAGCATTTATCTATCCTAAATTCGAGGTCACCCTATTAACTTCGTCAAAGGTTGTTATTCCAGTTAAGACTTTCATGATACCTTCCTTTTTCAATGTGAACCGTGCGCTTTTATCGCCCTTTTGCTTCATGTCCCCAATGGAAAGGGTGTTATTCATAAGCTGTGCCTTGATCGTATCGTCAAGGAACATGACATCGTGTATGCCGGTCCTTCCGAGGTATCCTGTATCGTGACACTTGGGACAACCGTTTGCCTGCATTATGTTCGAGGTGTCTATGCCCTTGAGCCTGAATGGTTTTAGCTGTTCATCGGTCAAATCAGCCGGCAGCTTACAATTGTCGCAGAGTTTGCGAACGAGCCGCTGTGAGATAACCATACTCACCGCCGAAGCTATCATAAGCGGCTTGACCTTGAGGTCCATGAGGCGGACGATCGTGCCCATATTGGAACTGCTGTGGAGAGTTGCCAGAACGAGGTGGCCGGTTTGAGAGGCCTGGGCCGCCATGTCCGCCGTTTCGCTATCGCGTATTTCGCCGACGCAAATAACATCCGGGTCCTGTCGCAAGATACTTCTTAAAGCGTTTGCAAAGGTTATGTCGGCTTTTACATTCACTTCGATCTGACTTGTGTTAGGCAGGACGTACTCGATCGGATCCTCGATGGTAACGACATTGCGGGTGAAAAAGTCGATGGTATTCATCATCGCGTAGAGACTTGTCGTCTTACCGCTTCCGGTAGGCCCGCAGAGGATGATCATTCCAGAGGGCTGCTTGACGGCGTCGGCAACTTTCATGCGTATCTTTTCGGACATGCCGATGTCTTCAAGTTCCATTAGTCCGGTACTCTGGTTGAGTACCCTGATCGAGAGTTTTTCTCCGCCGAGTACCCCTGCGCTTGCTGCGCGGAAATATACGTTACCTTCCGGTATTCTGGCCATGAAGGCTCCGTCCTGGGGTCGGCGTTTTTCGGCGATGTCCATACCTGATATTGCTTTGAGACTGCTTATGATAGCAACGCATTTTTCAGATTCGATCTGGCTGGCGACTCTAAGGACGCCATCGACGCGGAATCTTACGGTAAAGACGTTACTGTCCTTGGGATCCATGAGAATGTCGCTGGCTCGGTCGCGTATGGCATCGAGTATTATACTCTCGGTGAGGGTCAGGATCTTTTTGCCGGAGTCCTTTTTTTCTCCCTGATTTCCATAGACTTCAAGGAAGCTGCGGCCGGAGGTGTCAAGCAGTTCGATCTTCTTTTCGACCTTTGGCAAATGACGGGAATTTATGCTCATGTTGAAAGCCGTTCCGATCACGGTCTTGAGGATGTCGGCGATCGCAATGTCGCCATCCTGAACTTTTCGGGCGACATCGGCGACAACAAGAACGAACAGTATAAAGGGGCCAAACAATAATGCGAAGATTTCCGTGACGGTTTTATACTTGTTGGCCACCAGCGGACTGTATTCGATGCGAAGAACCGAGTACATGCACAGATATATCCACAGGACAAAAAACAGGAGCTTGACCGGACTAAAGAGTAACTGGGCCTCCGCAGCAAAGTACTGGTTAAAATCAACCTGCGTTCCTTGCACAGTCAAAGCTAATACCTCCTTGATATTGGCTGCATATGGCATAAATTAGACATCCATCCTTCTTATTGCTGAGATTATAGGGTAAAAATCAGCGTTTGACAATAGAAACCTCTGAGAAACTATGAATATCTTTCAATGGCCGTTATTTTTGGGCCAATAACAGCACTTGCAACGAAATCCACCCTGTTATTCAGGGAATCTAATATAAGTATCGGTAAAACAGGGTATTTTCTTCGATTTTTACTTTATCCGCTTAATATCCCCTAAATTGTGGGTTCGCGAGTCTGAAATGCGAATTATTTGGAAATTGAAAAAGTCTTGTCTGTAAAGCCCGCAGCAGATACAATGTAGATACGCGAATTATTCAGGACGCTATTGCGTTTAACCTCTGGTTTACTCCGGAAAAACAGAAAATAAGATAAAGGATTATGTATTATGAAAAACGGATGGACGTCATTGGTGACCGTAACTTTGACTTTATTCGTTATGTGCCTTTCGGGCTGTATGGAAAGCTCGATGGTTTCATCAAAACCGCAGTGGTGGAAAGGCAACACTCATACGCATACCTTCTGGAGTGACGGCAAGGAGTTCCCGGAGGTTGTTGCACATTGGTATAAGCGGCATGGTTACAATTTTCTGGCTCTGACGGATCATAACGTTCTCTCGCAGGGCGAAAAATGGAGTAACGTCAAAAACAGCGAGCCTCGTGCTTATCCCGGGTATCTGGAACGCTTTGGTTCGGACTGGGTCGAAACGCGTACCGTCAACGACAAAAAACAGGTACGCGTGAAACCGCTGAATGAGTTTCGCCACCTTCTGGAAGAGCCCGGCAGTTTCATGTTCATTCAGGGCGAAGAAATCACTCCGCGTGGCCTCAAGCATGTAAACGCGATCAACACAGTCGAAAGGATCGGTGCCCGCGACGGCGAAACTAATACAGAATTATTGCAGATTAATATCAATGCCGTACTCAAACAGGAAAAGCGGACCGGCCAGCGGATGCTGACGCATATAAACCATCCGAACTGGAAATGGGCTTTGACAGCGGATGACATCATGCCTGTGGTCGGCACGAAATTCTTTGAATTCTACAACGGCGGCGGAACTTCCAATAATAACATTGGCGACGAAAACCATGTGAGTACCGAAAGAATGTGGGATATTATACTTGCAATGAGACTCGGTGTTTTGGATCTGCCGGTCATTTACGGAATGGCCACCGATGATTCGCACGAGTATTACACCAACACCCCTAATGTATCGCATCCTGGCAGGGCATGGATCGTTGTTCGTTCAACGCACTTGACGCCGGAATATATAATAAACGCCATGAACGCCGGCGACTTTTACGCATCCAACGGTATAGCGATGAAAGATGTTCAATTCGACGGAAAGACACTGAAAGTCAAGATCGACGCGGAGTTTGGCGTCTCGTATACAACACGTTTCATAGGTACGAAAAAAGGCTTTGACCCGACGACAACAGAGAACATACACAAAGACGGAAATAGAAATCACACTACGAAAATTTACAGCGATGAAATCGGGGTGGTCCTTAAGGAAAGCAAAGGGTCCGCTGCGGAATACACCTTTACCGGCGACGAATTATACGTCAGGGCTACGGTCACTTCAAGCAAACTCAAACATGACCCTCACTTTATCGGCGAACTTGAAATGGCCTGGACCCAACCGGTACTTTATCGGAATACGTTTGAAAATAAGTAAGAATAATAATATGGAAAATCACATCTAAGAAAAAGAGTAATGAAAACTAAGATCAATCGCAGAAGTTTTTTGAAGTCTGGCGCAGCAGTAGGCACAGGCCTTGTTATTTTACCGAGCGGCACCCTCTTCGGTGCAAACGCCCCCAGTAACAAGCTGAACATCGCTTTGATCGGGGCCTACGGACGAGCAATATCTCACTGGGATTCGATCTCCAGTGAAAATATTGTCGCAATCTGCGATGTGAACGAGAAAAACCTCGGCATTGCCGCTGAAAGGTTTCCTAAAGCAAAGCAATACGTCGACTGGCGCAAATGTCTGGACCACAAGGGTATCGATGCGGTCGTCTGCTGCACCCTGGATCACACGCACGCTTTCATCGGCAACTGGGCAATGAACCGCGACCTTCATATTTATCTGGAAAAGCCTGTCGGCTGTACGGTCCACGAATCCCGCGTAATTCGGGCCGCCTACCTCAAGAAGAAAAACAAGATCGCTACTCAAGCCGGTACCCAACGTCATGCCAATCCCAACTTCAGCCGTGTGCGTGAACTTATCAAAGACGGAGCCATCGGCGACCTGAGACATTGCTATGCATGGGGAAATCGCCAGCTTAGAAAGCCCGGCTATCTGCCGGCAGCCGGTTCGCCGCCTGACGGTTTGCATTATGATCTCTGGATCGGTCCTTCACAGATGCATCCTTATAACCCGGAATATTTTTCGGGTAGACCCGGAGCGAATTGTCTCAACTGGAACATGTACTGGGACTTCGGCACCGGCCAGGTGGGCGATATGGGCAGCCATACTATGGACCTTGTCTGGAACGCTATCGATGCCGATCTGCCAACGTCGGCAACTGCCAAGGGCGACCCTTACAATCCGGAGGTAACGCCTGTAGAACTTGAGATGACTTTTACGATACCGGCAAACGACTGGCGCAAAGAGATCGGCGTCACATGGTCTCAGGGCGGAGCTATGCCCAGGTCACCGAAAAAATATGTCGACTTGAACAAGATCGACCACGGTGCAATGTTCAAGGGCACAAAAGGATATTTGATCGCCGACTACGATTCGAGAGTGCTGCTGCCGTTCGGTAATGACGCGGACATGAGCTATTACGACCGCAGGGATAAGGACGAAATTACCCCGGAGGCGGGACATTTTCAAGAGGAATGGATAAACGCATGCAAAGGCGACCTGAAGACTTCCTGCGATTTCGATTACAACGGCAGGATGAATGAAATGTTGATGCTCGGCCTCGTAGCCTATCGCGCCGGTGAGAAGCTCGACTACAATCCCGCAAAAGGGCTGGTGACCAACAACGCCGAAGCAAATAAGTATCTAACCCGTAAGTATCGCAAGGGCTGGACGCTCGATGGATAACTAACTGCGGTGGGCACGGCCCACCCTGATATGGAACCTCTAATTCGAAGCGGTTTGTGAGGCGGTCTGGAAGGCTGTTATCGACGCGCATAGGCCCGGGGCGATTACGGC
>DRGS01000141.1 GCA_011053245.1 Phycisphaerales bacterium | reverse complement strand
GGCTCGGCCTGACGAACTATCTGCCGTGGTATGATAACACCTCCTGGCGGGGTGAGAAGTGGATGCAGAGCGACGCTGGACTGTACTATTACATCCTTCCGACCGGCCAGATCTTTCAGTACTTCGGTGGGCAGGTAGGGCAAGTTGACACGTCATATTATGCCGATCCACAATCATTTATTGACGCCGGGCCTGCGGAAATCCCCGGCCTGGCTCAGTTTGTCAGCATGGATGGCAATGTTCTGACAATCTCACCGGATATCAGTTTCGTCGGCTCGTTCAATGTTCAAGTGACGGCTACGGATAGCGTAACGGCTCCCGTCGTCGACACTTTCTCGGTAACGGTCAATAACCTGGGTCCCGTGTGGAGTTTGTTGCCCAATGATCTACAGGTCTCGCACAACGACCCGTACGTTGTTCCCTTGTCGGCGATCGATCCGGCTGGGGACGATATTACGTACAGCTTCGCCGTGAACACCCCCGGGGCGGAAGCCTATGCGTTGCGGACAGAACTTGACTTGGCGATTTATCTACCTCTATACGACAACCACGGCGGCCTCGGCCAAAAGTGGATGCAGAGCGACGCCGGACTGTACTATTACATCCTCCCGAGTGGCCAGGTCTTCCAGTACGGCGGCGGGCTGGTTGGGCAGGTTGACCCGTCGTACAATGCCAATCCACAATCGCTGATCGACCAGGTGCCGCTGGCATCCCCCGATGTGACGTTCACGTATATCTATTCCACCAGCCAGCTCACGGTCAACATACCAGTTGACTTTGTCGGCACATTCGAAGTAATTGCGACAGTAAGCGACGGGGCTGCTGCTGTTTCCAGCAGTTTTAAGGTAACGGTTGTGAACATTCCGCCGACGTGGGTTGACCTCCCCGGGGATCAGGAGATGTCACACAATGACGACACGCTTACCGTGCCTCTCTCGGCGACGGACTCCGACGGCGACGATATTACGTACAGCTTCGCCGTGAACACTGCCGGGGCGGAAGCCCATGCGTTGCGGACAGAACTTGACTTGACGATTTATCTACCCCAATACGACAACCACGGCGGCCTCGGCCAAAAGTGGATGCAGAGCGACGCCGGACTGTACTATTACATCCTCCCGAGCGGCCAGGTCTTCCAGTACGGCGGCGGGCTGGTTGGGCAGGTTGACCCGTCGTACAATGCCAATCCACAATTGCTGATCGACCAGCAGCCTGTCGCGACGCCGGCTGTGCAGTTCACGACAGCCAGTGGCCAATTGACAATCGACCCGCCAGTTGACTTTGAAGGCACATTCCAGGTTAATGTTTCGGCAAGCGACGGGGCTGCGGAAATCAGCGGCAGTTTCCTCGTAACAGTTAATAATACCGCACCTGTAATCGGGCCCATCGACGACCAGACCGTGCCACATAATGATCTGCCGCTGTCGGTTACCCTTGGCCCGACAACGGATGCGGACGGCGATGATGTGACTTATACCGCGAGTCTCAACACCACGGCTGCTCACGCATATGAGGTCAAGACTGAGCTGGGCCTGGCGACCTATCTGCCGCAATATGATAACATCTGGGGGCAGGGCGAGAAGTGGATGCAGAGCAACACAGGCCTGTACTACTACATCCTGCCGAGCGGCCAGGTTTTCCAGTACCACGACGGGCAGGTCGGGCAGGTCGACCCGTCGTACAATGCCGATCCGCAAAGCCTGATCGACCAGCAGCCTGTCGCGACGCCGGCTGTGAGCTTTTCTTTAAGCCAGGACAGCGGAAACGTAGCTTGTGATATCACACCGCCTGCTGACTTTGTCGGCACGTTCCTGGTGGACGTAACCGCAACGGACGAGGCCGCGATGGTGACTGACACGTTCAGCGTAACCGTGACCAATGCCGCTCCCGTGTGGCAGCAGGTACCCGACGATCAGACCGTCACTGTCGGTCAGACCTCGCTGGTATTGCCTGTTTCCGCGACGAATATCGACGGCGATGCGATTACGTACACCGCCTCAGTAAGTACGACTGGCGCTACAGCCTACGAGCTGACCCAGCGACTCGGCCTTGCATGGTACCTCCCGCAATACGACAACCACGTCGGGACCGGCCGAAAGTGGATGCAAAGCGACACAGGCCTGTACTACTACATCTTGCCGACCGGCGAAGTGTTTCAGTATCTCGTCGGGCTGGTCGGGCAGGTTGACAGCCTGTATCACGACGATCCGTGGAAATTGATAAATCAGCAAGAAGTCATCGTCCCAGTCGGCGTAACTTGCGCCATCGCCGCCGGCCAGTTGACCATCAATCTCCCGTCAGGCCTGACTGGAACCTTCGAAGTAGAACTCACCGCCACCGACGGCCTGGATACGATAACTAAAACCTTCCTCGTGACCCGCCAGTAGCTGGCCCGAACATTGTGATTCTATTGTCGGCAGAACATGGCAATGGAAAGTACTTCGAAAACAACAATCTTAGTGCTTGGGATATGGGCCTGATCTCGCTCCGTCGTTTCAGACGGTCTTCGTAACTCACAAAGTCAGCCGACCTTACGCACTAGCGGGGGCGGGATTTGTACCGCGTTACATCAAAGTGGCATTTTGGAGAACGTTCAAATTTGTGGCGTAACCATTTGGTATTAATCAGCCGGGACTTTTTAGGTGCTTATGTTATTAACTGTTGCTGCGGTGCCAATAAACACTTTGACGCTAAAACGGCGAAAAATTCTTCGAGAAGCCTGGTCGGCCCGTTCGTGGCCTATATCCAACGCCTTCTTGTAGTCCATACTCTTACCACCTCCTGATCTTGAGCTGGCCCGGCGAACAAACAAGGCCCCCACTAAGATCCAAATAAGGTGAAATAATCGCATCGGCAATTCAGCAAAATCGGAATCCTTGCCGATTGTGCTGGAAAGATCACTTGTCGTAAGCCCTTGTCATTACTGATGGACGAGGTTTTCGGGAGAGGCAGGAGGTTCGACGGACAATTCGGCCCCAGCGTAGCAGCCTTCCCAGCCACATCGGGAAGGGATGCGAAGCTTATATGTTTTTTATCATCGTATATAAAGCGGTCGTAAGATTCATCACAAAGAACCAGAAGGTCGTACTTTTTTGCCAAGGTTGCTATAGCTTCCACATCCTCTTGCGTAGCCACGTAACCGGTCGGATTCTTCGGTGTGTTAATGATTATCAATTTGATACGTTCGATTAACTAGTGATTTCTTATTTTTTAATCGCATTGAATATCCTCTACAAACTTTAGTTTTAATTATTGTAATGTTCTCAGTTTATTCATCAGGTAATACGTTTTGTAATTTTTTTTTAGTCTAGGCACTATTTTAATGTCTATTTATGATATAGATAATGTTAGCGTCAAAACTAGTATCAACATAGAAGTTTTGAAATGAGAAGAAATTGCTTTCTTTTTCGTGATGAGCATATCCCTGAAAAGGCAATGTTTACGGCCATCGGACAGGAGATTAAACCTTGCGCCAACTTATGTCTATCATTTCAACGGGATGGTAGCATTTTACGTTACTTTTACCCTTCTCTTTTAGTCCAGATAAAATTTGAAGCGAGCACCCGGAATTACCTACAGCGACAATGCTTGCCTTCGTATCTAAGATGTTCATAATTTTTCTCGATTGAATCTTTTGTGCTAATTCAGGATGAAATATATTATAGGTTCCCGCTGAACCGCAACACATGGTAGATTCTTTTAGAGAAATGTATTCCAGGCCTTGAATGCATTGCAGTAGTTTCCGAGGAATGTCACTAATGCCTTGTCCATGTACGAGATGGCAGGCATCGTGATAGGTATACCTTTCTTTGCCACCAGGCCAAATCCATTGATTCTTCAAAGCTGGATTCATTTCTAATAACTCCCAAATAATTTCATGAATGTCTTTGAATTTGGGACCAATCTTTTGAATCACTGGATGATGGGGCAAAGCACGTGTATATGCTTTGACCCTCAAACCACAACCAGCAGCATTAACTGCGATGGTGTCGACTCCCATATCCAAAAAACGCTCACAATTCTCAATGGCCATCTTACTGGATATTTCACGTTCTCCCATGTGCTGGTGAATGGCACCACAGCACGCTTCGGTCTTTGGAACAAGAACCTCAGCACCCAAGCGCTGCAAAACCCGCACCATAGCAATATTGACTTCAGCAAACATATGATCGTTTATGCAACCCAGGAAAACCCCTACTCTCATTTTCTTTTTACCAATAGCGGGATTGAATCCAGACAATACCCGTGAAGATGGTCGATATGGGATCTTTTTGGCGAGGAGTTTAACCATATTTCTTTTTGTCGATGGCAATAGGTATTTAAGAGGAGTATTTTGTGTTATCCAAATCGCTCCGGTCCTTTTGGCGACAAATAGAAGAATCATCAATGTTCTGAATTTTTTGGGGTTATCAATGGGCATTTCTTTTAAGAAAGCCTTCAATTGTTCTTTATATTGGGGATTATTTTTAAAAAACATCATTTTAAGGCATTCAAACATATCTGTATGCTGAATATCTGCAGGACAAGATGTATTACATCCTAAACAACCCAAGCAGGTTTCCAATTCGTGGCGAACACTAACGTTCGTATAAGGAACTTTATCGTTGATATCTATCGTTCCTTTAATGAGATTCATCATAAGCCTCATTCTACCCCTGGGAGAAGAAGTGGAGCGACCGGTCGTAGTATAAGTCGGACAATCGTCGAGGCATAATCCACAACTCATACAGCGATCCAGTTCGAGATTCGCTTCACCCAAGTTCTTTCGCAATTCATTCATAATTAGATACTCCTTCCCAGTCTGGCTCCGACAAAAGAGGCGTATTCAATATTTCTTGGTGTTAGGCAATCTCCAATAAGATGTAATTTTTTCCCTGAAGCTCGTAAATCTTTTTCAAGTTCGGTTTGGGCAATAGGCGGATAGAGAACCACCACGCTGTCGATCCCTTTGATCTCAAGATCAGTATCAGCATAATTGTCTTTAAAAAATACGGATTTGCGACCAATTTCGATTAGCCGATAATGAGGATAAAGCGGGATTTTATTTTTGAAAAAAATCTGATAAATTCGCACTCTTAGCAAAGACATTTCAAAGTTAGAACCTATGTGAGAAAATTCAGTCACGACTTGAACCTTTTTTCCGATTTTGATCAACCAGGCAGCGGTCGAGGCGCCTCTTTGATGGCCGTCGTTATCAATCAACAGGACTGAGTCCCCTAGTAAATCTGGCTGAGTAAAGGCTCGCTCGAAAGTGAAAACGTGGTTCTGATTTATCCCTTGCACATTTTGAGGTAGATAAGGTTTAGAACCTGTGGCCAGTACAACTTCATCAGGGTTTTGTGCAATAACGGTTTCACTGGTAGCAGAAGTATTGAGATAAACCTCGACACCGGCTTGATAAACCTGACGGGAAAGATTTCTCGCCACCGTGCCCAACTCCAAACACAAGGGTAGCTGTTCTGCTAAAAGGACCTGTCCTCCTAGTTCATGATGGTCATCGTAAAGATTAACCTCATGACCCCTTGAAGCGGCTACCCAGGCAAAAGACATACCGGCAGGTCCTCCACCAACGACTACGATTTTCTTCCTATTAGTAGTATTTGTTAGTTCTCCCCAAACATGTTCACGTCCCGTGAACGGATTTTGAAAACAAGTAACATGCTGGTTACGATTCACCCTCCCCATACAGGCCTGAGCACAACCTACACAGTAGATAATGTCTGCTTCCCGTTGCTCGACAGTTTTTTTTATAAAATTGGGATCAGCGATAGATGCGCGAGTCATACCCGCCATATCAATATGTCCTGCAGCTAATATATCCTCTGCCTGACGAGGATTAATGATTCGCCCGGCATGGAGGACGGGAACAGACACAGCTCTATGGATATTGGAAACTTCGGGTACCATGTGACCAAGCTTATCGTCCATGACCGCGTAATGATGGATAAGACTTCTGTCGATAAATTCGTGACTTCCCGTAATATCAAAGAAATCTACAAGTTTTTCTTGTTCAAGAGTCTTACAGATTTTTATGATATCGTCGTTGGAGAGACTCTCTTGAATGAAATCATCACAACCGATGCGCACTCCAATGGGGAAATCCCCGCCTACTTTTTTTCGGATGGCAATGAGAATCTCCCTGAGAAAAGTTAGGCGTTTATTAAAATCTCCACCAAAGCGATCTATACGCTGATTATGGAGAGGCGATAGGAAGCGGTGAATTAAATAGCCATGCGCAGCTGCTACTTCCACTCCATGAGCCCCGTTATCCTTACAGATCAGGGCTGATTTTGCAAAACCCTCGATTAAATCTTCTACTTCTTCCAGTCTTAAGGCATGAGATGTGCCTACCAATCCCTCGCAAAGAAATGATATATTGCTCGGTTGGATATTAGGCCCTTTCTCCATAATACCCGCATGGGTTCCTCCACCTCCACTGTGAAAGAGCTGAACGAAAAAAATTGTTCCGTACAAATCCAATCGTTCTCTCAGCTTCTTTAGACCTTCGGGAAAGAAGGGCTCCCAGCTGCACAGTTCATTTTTACTTTCGCTTCCGGAAGGATGTGCATTAACAGCTTCGCTGATAATTAGACCAGCGCCACCTTTTGCTTTAGCTTCCAGAAAAGCAATCAATTTCTCTCCCGGCCCTCCATTCTCTGCCAGCATGGTAGTGTGAGCAGAGATAAAGACACGGTTTCGGATGTAAAGGTTACCGATAGATAGAGGCTCGAAAAGATGGGGGAATTGCTTCAAAACATCCGGATGGATAGTATCTAGACTCGGGCAGGGATCTACCATTTTTCCACTTCGTCGGGTAGACATAACATGGTTCCTTCATTTAGATTTAATCTGACATTTTCCATTTTAACGTTTTAAAAGCATACTTTTCTCCATACGACACTAATGACCTTATAAAAATCCACCTTGAACTGTCAAAAAAATTCTTTTCCGCGGTAATTTTTGTAAAAATTTCGATGAGGCCGTTCTTGGAGTGACCTAAAAAAATAATTGACGTTGCAAAAGCCAAAGTGTATAAATCTTAACGTGCTCAAAACTTGTTATGGACGGTGTAGTATTGATGTGTTATATCAATGTGAAGAGTGCGGTGCGTTTTGGGGAAAAATAAAAGAAAATCGAAAAAAAGGAGCAGAAGACAATGAAAAATAAACTGGACGCCTACCGAAATGCCGGCCTAAAGGCTGTGGAATTCACACTAAAATTTCAGCAGCCTGATGGAGGTTACATCTGGGAGGGTTTTGTCAAAGATGCCTATCATAAGCAGGCTTACACATGGCAGCTTTTCGGTCATTTCAGCGAGGCGCAACGGCTCCTGAACTGGGTGAAGAAGAACACGCTGCAATCCGACGGTCAATTGAAGGATTTTAGCGGCGACATCTACAAGCATTCCTGGTTTTTTCAGGGAGCCCATAAATTGGGACGGTTCGACCTGTCTTATCCAGTGATGTCATTTATCCTCTCTTGCCAGGCGCCATGCGGAGGCTTTCCGCATTTTGCAGGCGACGAATTGATTCGGTCGCTGGCTACGGCTTGGACGGGGGTTTCGGCACTTTATTATGGAAATGTAGAAGTAGCTAAGAAAGTCGCTCAGTGCTGCATCAGCATGCTTGAGCAGCAGCCTCGGGAGGACAGGTTCTACTTCCAGATGACCCAAGACGGTAAGCTTGCCACCGAAAAAGATTATCCTAATGCAGAGTTCATTGATTCAACCAAGACTATGCAGTGCTATTGGGAGGTGGGTTTTCCCATGATACTCATGTGCAGAATGTATCAGGTGACCGGTGACAAATCTTATCTGGATTATGTAAGTAAATTCTTAGATTTCAAACTGCGCTGCCGCGAAGACGGCTTCGCCTACTGGGGAAGCGGAAAGAGCACCCTTGGGGCGGCACTATTATACTTGTTCACTGGTGACGAGAAGGCAAAAGAAGCCGCGTATCGGTGGTGTGACTTCCTTGTGGAAACACAGCTTCCCGATGGTAGCTGGTGCTATGATGATGAGTCGGATGAGCTCCTTATTCATGTCGACCACGCAGCTGGTTTGAACGTTTGGCTCCAGGAATCTGTGGCAGTTTTGGAGAGTAAGGAGGCTATAAGCTCTAGTAAATGCTAGGCGAACGCTGTTGGCTGACTTTGATTCGTAAGAAAATAAAGATAAGACTCCCTTTGCCCATGCTTAAAAAGCTCTCCAGAATGCCAGCACTTTTATCCGATAATTCAGAGTCGTCGATTTTGATGAGCCTTCCAGTTGCATCTTTGCACTTGAGTCCAAGCTCGCTAAGTATTTTGAGTCCACGTGCACCAATTTCTACATGCTTACGAAGTAATTCAATTGTCTGGTCTGAAGATTTTCGAGGGTAATCAAAAAGAGGCTCGTTCGAATCTTTCGCAAAAGTTGCCATCGTGAAGCAATAAAATTTTCCAGGATACAGTGATGCACAGTCCTCGAAAAACCCTTTGGCGCGATGAACTGCAAGAATGGACGAAAAAACTCCTTCTGTCATTGCCGTGGGATAAAGCCACCCATTCTGCAAGCAGAATTGGAGAAGAGAAAACTAACAATCCGGATGCAGGCGACGGCAAATAGCCGCGTCTGATCCATGACGTTCGGTGGAATTAAAATGAAACATAGAATCGCCCTAGCAGTGCTTATGTTATTACCAATTCTTTCGCTCGGATGTTCCAACACATCATCTGAACACCTCAAGGTACAACAACAGCTGACGGGCATCTTATTTTTTACGAATGGGCTGCTGGAGGAGAGAAACGCCATGCCGTACTAAGAGATGGCTATGGTATGATGATTTTCTATGATGCTTTTACAGAGAATTCGGTCCCTCGCTATGAATTGTACGTGTATAAGGATAAAGAAATCATTAAGACAACAAGCTTAGCTGAATTTAAGGAAAAGCTTACTCTGATTCCTGCAGGAGAGAAACTTCATTACAACAATACATGTGGTGGCGGGACACACCACGGTCTTGACCAAAGCGTGCTAGAAAACCTAAAGTATTTTGTAAGGACAAAGGTGTCGTGTTTCAAAAGGGAGACGAAAAGTTGTTTGGTATCATTTGCACGTGTCTTTAATCCAGAGACCCCACGCAATGACTTCAATGCCTGATGGGGACTCCGTTTCGGACTAAATCCATACGAACAGTCGTAGAAGTCCTGCTCGTACACCGCTTCAAGAATCATCGCAACGCCACGCTGCAAGACTTTGTCTTCAACCGTCGGAATCCCGAGCGGTCGTTGCTGCTTGCCGCCATTTTTATCGATGTACGTCCGGCGTACTGCCGGCGCGCGCTTCCAGCCCACAGACATGGAGATGATGGGATCTCACAGGTTTCCCGGAAACCCTTGTGCACATGCTCTGCTCTTTGACCTCGGCCAGATCTGATATTCAATTCCCTTTCAGAATACCAGATGTTGCTTTCCGCTACTCTAAAAACGTCAGCCCTGACGATTATCCGAATTTCGCGGTTCAATCACGCCACCTATGCACCCGCTGTCTACGCTTCGCAGTGCAGATTGCTCCTGCCAATATCAGGCAAACACCACGCAAGACTCGCTTCCGGCCGTTGGGACACTTACCGGGTGGAATTCTTCCTTCCACAGGGTTTCAACTTGAGGTTTCATGTTATGTTAAGTTTACATTTCCAATCCTCACTCAACGGAACTTTCCTGTCGCACTAGAGTTTTCGCTATGTGCAGTTTCTTGTTTCGAGTAGGAAAACCATTATTTTGAGATATTTTACAATATTTTAAGATAATCCTTGACCTTATCGTGATTTGGTGGTACATTATGTCCAATAATTTCGGAAAATGTCCTGAAGCCCCTGATTTTATTTATACCAGTGGAGGGTATCTTGCCAAGGTAGCGGTTGATGTTGTTCGCAGCAGAGAGCTTATTCCCGGTAGGGATGTCAGCATAATCAGAAGGAACATGCCCGGCTGTGTGATACAGAAATGCTGCCGATGTTGAAGTGAATTGAACCGTCAAGGCAAAGAGAACGCCAAGGCGATTTGAAACGGATAAGTTTTTAGAGTCTTCGATGGATAGCCTGTCGGAAAACGTGAGGAAATGGTCTTTTCAGTTAAGGAGTAGGAAGATGCATATAAAAAACTTGGTAATGATAGGATTTGTATTGGCTGTAGGTGCCATGACGGTGTCGGTTCAGGGGGCACCTGTCATCGACCAGGATTTCGATGCCTTACTGGCCGGTGACTACAACGAGGCCTCCGATGTCGGTTCGTATGACACGAACCCTGGACCCCAATTTTCCGTTGTAGATGGCGCGTCCGACCCGTTCGTTGGAGCAGGAAACAGTCTGCGACTATACGGATCTAATGATATCAGAATGCGGTACGGCGATGTTGCCTCTATTTCTGGAGCCGGCAGCTTTTCGGTAGATTTCAATGTGACAGCTGGTCAGTTCACTGCGAACCTGGTTCCCTCGGATGGTGCGAACATTGCCGTTCAGATTGCCGCTAATAATCGTTATGGTGCCACTAATCCACTGCGGTACGGCTCCGGCGACATTAACGTCAATTTCGATCAGACTGTTTCCCCGGGTACAAATTATACACTGGCTATCGATTTCGACACCGGCACCGACACGTTCAGTGGAACAAATAAATGGAACGACTTTGACTACCAACAGCGGGCTCATTACATCATTTCCCTTCAAATCTGCTGCAACTAACAGAGCCAGGGTGGACATGAACCTTTATAATGATGACAATGCCCCAGACGCTTTCGTTGATAACATTCAGCTTTCCGGTGGGGGACCTCTCATCACCCAGAATTTCGATGCCATAACGGTCAGTGACTACAACGAGGCCTCCGATGTCGGTGGGACTTTCACGGAAGAGGCGGACCAAATTTCCGTTGTAGATAGCGTCTCGACCCCGGTCGACCCGTTCGGTGGAGTAGGAAACAAAAGTCTGCGGCTGTACGGCGGTGTTGATGGCAGAGTGCGGTACGACGGTGCTGGTTCTGTTTCTGGAGCCGGCCGCTTTTCGATGGATTTTAATGTGGCCGACGGTCTGTTCAGGGTGGATCTGGAAGACGACACGGGGAACAATGGTGTTCAGCTTGTCGCTGATTGTCGTGGTGGTAGCACTATCCTGCGGTACGACACGCCCTCCATTAACATCAATTTCGATCAGACTGTTTCTGCGGGTACAGATTATGAACTGGTTGTCGATTTCGACACCGACACCGACACGTTCAGTGGAACAATAAATGGCACGCCTTTGACTGTCGGCGTTCAGACAGTATTTCCCTTCATAGGTCTTGCAACGGAGATTGCCAAGTTGGATTTGCAAACTTATCATGATGCTGGTTACGCGGCAGACGTTTTCGTTGATAACATCTGGCTTGGGGTCGCACCAGCTTTCCTGGTAGGTGACGCCAATAATGACGGCGTGGTTTCCGCGGATGACTACGGTTCCGTGCAGTTGTATTTCGGCGACACTGGTGCTCCAGGTGGCGGCTTGTTGGGCGATGCCAACCAAGACGGTGTTGTCTCCGCGGATGATTTCGGTTCCGTGCAGTTGCACTTCGGGGAAATGGCGGGGGGGTTGGGCTCAGTGCCCGTTCCCGAACCCGCAACGATTGGACTGTTGGGCATCGGCGGGCTGCTGATGCTGGTTCGTAAGAAACGCTAAAGGCAAGCTAGCAAAAAAGTTGTACCCGTGCCTCTCCCCAATAGTGGGGTTTGCATGCAAAAGTGGATTTTTCAAGGATGGCGGCTGCGATAATGGTCCCGTCACTCGTTGCCAGGTGAGATGATGATCAATCGGCTTTAATCTCCAATTTGCAGTTCACCTTTGTGTGTTGGGGTGTGATTTTTGTTTCTTTCTGCCCCCCCCGCCGATATCGGCAGCGATAATAGATATATTCGCTAATCTTGATGACTCGGGAGGCTTCCTTGATGTTTTTACCCTTACCCAGTTCTACATCAGCCTGACGAAGTTTTTAAACAATCCGCTGCGGTGAAAATCTCTTCATTTTTAAGTCTCCTTCCGACTTAGTGTCGGCTGAGACTCTCACAAAACTTGGACCAGTTCTCGGGGGGCAGGTCATTTTCTACCAACTTTTCGGGAGCTGAACTATTATTTTGAGATATTTTATAATATTTTAAGATAATCCTTGACCTTGTCGTGATTTTGTGGTATATTATTCCCCCTATGGTTAAAGTGAAATTATCTCGACAAGTGAAATCTACCACTTCGAAGCTTCTTAATTGGATAGCAGAGAATGATATTGCAGTGCACGATAAAATTCCGAGCATGTTCAAGTTAAGCAAGAAGTTTGAGGTGAGTGTCAATACGGTACATTCTGCTGTCCGTCATCTTACCAAGCATGGAATTCTTGATTCAGGGGTTGGAAGTGGAACTTTTCTGATGCGTCCGGTTGATACGTTTGACATTGATTCTGAAGAAGGAATCTGGACCATCGGGTTGGTGGTGGAAACCGGGATTGCTGAATTGCTTGATAATCAGCCGGGAATTTTAAAAAGCGAGAGTTGGGGATACAGGATACTCCGTGGAATATACAAATCCGGTGAAACACATAAAATCAGAATCAAAACAGTTGCAGTGCCATCGGAAATATGGAGTAATCCTACCGTTGAAGGTTTGAGAAACGCTATCAGGCCACAATTGAAAGGGATTGACGGACTAATCAGTTTTCCCGGGAAAGGACGTGTACTAATTGATGTGCTGGATGATCTGGGGCTGCCCTGGATATTGATCAATCCGCTTGATGATCTGGGTACGACGAACTATGCGAGTCCGGATTATTATGGTTCTTCTGTGGTCGTTGGTCAATTGGCAGCGAGGCTTGGTGCCAAACACATCTGGCTGCTGACGGAACAACCGAGTTGGCCTTCAAACCGTCAGCGTATTCGCGGTCTTCGTGATGGACTCATGTTTGAGGATGGCCGTTTTAATGGGATTACTATTGCCTTAGCTAAAGATGTGGGTTACGACGATGGTGTTGAGGGTATGCTCAAAGCCTTCGAAAAATATCCCCAAGCCCCTGATTTTATTTATTCCAGTGGAGACCATCTTGCCAAGGCTGCGGTTGATGTGATTCGCAGCAGCGAGCTTATTCCCGGTAGGGATGTCAGCATAATCAGTTCGACCGGTCTTCCCGACCTGGTTGATTACGAACCTCCCATAAGCACGGTCGAACTACCAACGGTAAAAACAGGAAAAACAGCAATGGAGATGATTCAGCGGATGCTTAAAACAGGTCAGTATACGTTGCCCGCTAAGATTATTCCAGCACCTTTAGTTCTTCGCGATACGACTCCTCCGAAAGCAAAAAGTATTTTAGAGGAAATAGAAAAGGAACATGCCCGGCAGCCTGATGCAGAAATGCTGCCGATGTTGGCGTGAATTGAACCGCCAAGGCAAAAGAAAACGCCAGGGGGATTTGAAACGGATAAGTTTTTAGAGTCTTAGAGTCTCCGATGGGTTGTCTGTCGGAAAAAGCAAGAGGTTTTTTTTGGTAAAGGAGCAGTAAGATGAGGGATATGAAAAACTTAGTAATGGTAGGATTGGTATTGGCAGTAGGTGCAATGACAGTTCAGGCGACACCTATCATCGATCAGGATTTCGATGGCCTGACGCTCGGTGACTATGGCGTCGGTGATGAAGCCTCTCTCGGACCAGCGCGTTACGTGACAGGCACAATTGCCGTTGTAGATGACGGCCCGTTCGCTGGAGCAGGAAACCAAAGTATGCGGATATCTGACGGTGCTAGTGGAGATGGTAGAATCCAATACCGCGGCGCCAACCCCGGTCTTTCTTCCGGGGTGGTTTCGTTGGATTTCAATGTGGTTACCGGTATGTTTATTATAAATGCAGTAGACGATTATGATACTGGCGCTTATATTGAGATCGTCGCCGATTTGCGTCCTGGTAATACTACCATTCGCTATGCCCAGGACGATGGTACTAACGTCAATTTCGATCAGGCTGTTGCCCAGAATACAGATTATTCACTGGCTATCAATTTCGACACCGGCAGTGATACATTCAGTGCAACATTAAATGGCACGCCTTTGACTGTTGGCGTCCAGACATCATTTTCCTTCAAAAAATGGAGCTGATGCAACAGCGGTAAGCAAGCTGGACATTAAGGGGTACCTGCAAGACTATTACATTGATAACCTTGTGGTTGATATTCCTGAACCAGCGACGATGCTGCTGCTGGGCGCTGGGAGCCTGATGTTGATCCGTCGCAAGAGGCGTTAAATCGCAAAGATTGACCCCGAGGGTTGTGATGTGTTCCGTAATCGTCCCTCGATGAGCTGTTTGTAATACTTGGCGTCCCGGCCAAAAAGCCGCCGGGACGCCCGGTGGATAATTGAAGATTTGTTTTTAAACCCCTTAGAAAGCATGTGCGACCCGGTTTGAAGATACCTGGCACGGCTCATCATGGCTTATGCCTTATGGAGCGTGTATGTCTCCGGTTCTGGTCCAGAAAGCATGGATAAAAAAGGATTGCCGAGAAAGACAGTACTCGGATTGAGGTGTCTATCATGGAAACGGCTCGAAAAGAAATGGATATCCCGTATCTTATTAACCATGTATCTCTGCCCGCCCGGAAGCGTCAGCGGAAACTTACCGGAAAGACGGGTTTCACGCTTATCGAACTGCCCTTCGACAAGCTCCCTTCGGGTCTGAGCCTCAGGGTCGAAGACAGGGTAGTGAGGAAGCGAAAAAGCAGGGCTTTTACGCTTATCGAACTACTCGTCGTCATTGCGATCATCTCCCTGTTGGTGAGCATTCTCCTGCCAAGTCTTAGTAAAGCAAAAGAGCTGGCCCGTCGTTCGATGTGTGCCAGCAACTTAAAAAACTGGGGATTAGCCGAGTGGCTGTATCTTCAAGAGAACGATGAACTCTTTTCTTACTCAAGGGACGAGACATACACCCCACATAGAGAGTGGTTTGATTTTTTAGCTCCCTATATAGGTAATGAAGACCAGGATTCCGATTACATGGCAGACCATTTAAACACTAAAGGTCTCCATTGGTGCCCCACTATGATCAATGACACATGGAACGAGTTTAGCGGGGTTGTAGATCTGGGAAACTACAGTGCTAACGCGGATGTTTTGCCTTATCGTTTCGACGATGGCGGGCTCGAGAAGGATGGTGGGGATGGTCCGGCTGAAAAAATATCCAGAGTGCATCGGCCAAGCGAAACTCTACTTCTTGCAGATGGTAATGGTGAACCGTCGCTGAATAACCTTCTACGCACACAGCCTGACTATTATTATCGTGGGGTAGTTTATCGGCACTCTAACGGGATCAATATTTTATTTGTTGATAGTCATGTTGAGTGGGCAAGGAGTCCGGAAGAAGGAGAATATTTAGAGAGTATAGCTAATACAGGCAGTGATCCTAATTATGCCTACACCAGCACTCTTTTTGAATAAAAAAATGCGTTTTGGCAATGTGCGCGATTTAGCTTGATCCCCCGACAAAATGTGATGCATATAGACAAAATTTGACAGACGTTGCAAGAGAACGAGAACTTTGAGCCGCTTTTCTCACGTAGCTATCGAATCCAACGGTTGGGGAATTATTGTGCAACAAGCTCAATACCAAAAGTCGGATTTATATGACGAACGTAGCCCCCTTCAGATTGAAATTCCTGGGATTTCGACAATGAAACAAAGCGTTGGCAACTCATTGCTGCAATAGTGAAAAAAGAGGAAAGGTAATCACTCACATGACTTTCCGCATCTTGATAGTATTAATCTCGGGGCCATTATTCACATTTTTTCCCACTATTGCAGCGGAGACAGTTCCGCTTAGCAATATCAACTTGGTGAAAGGCGCGAATTTCCTCGCATCGTCTTTCAAGGGGACCACAGATCGAACGGTTAAAACCGACAGCTATTATGAAAATCTGGGGGATGGCAAGGTAAACACTTTCTGGCGTCCAATGGATAAAGAAGCACCACATTGGATTGAAATGCATTGGAGATACCCGCTCGTCGTAAGCCGTTTTGTCTATCGTGGACGCGGCCTGAAGCAAGCAACTCTATCCGTCTGGCATCAAGGTCAGTGGCGGCCGGCCGGGGCGCTTTGGGAATCCCAAACCATTCTGACTTTTCCGAAAAAACGTACCCGGCGTCTGCGATTGGATATCACAGAGGCAACCCATCCGCTGGAATTATCAGAACTCGAAGTTTACGGACTTGAACAACCAATACCACCCAGATGGCTACTCGAGGCAAAAAAAGACGCCCCTGAAGAGGCGCTCACAATCGCCGATATAAAGATAACTCCGAAAAAGAGCGGCCCCGGGGGAAAGGTGAAAGTCAGCTTTTCGGCCAGTTCGTCCCGGCGTCTGCAAAAGGATTACTATTTTCTGGCCGACATCAAGGAAATCGGGGTAATCGCTTCGAAGGGAAATTTTGAGATAGCATCGGCAATTGGCACGACAAGGATTCGCAGTTCGAAGTGGAAGCCGAGGAAAAAATATCCAGTCATTGTGGAGTTCAACCTGCCCGATTATACACCTCAGGGGAAATCCGATATCAAGATAGCCGCGATAAGCTGGGATGGCAAACATTTTGCAGCAGTGGGACATCCGAAGCAATTGACCCAAAAACTTGGAGCAATAGAAGTTGAGCGCAATGACAAAATTAAGCAAGTGGATACTGCTCCAACAGCAAAACTGGTATTGAATAACGGCCAACGAGGGTTTGAAATCGGCGGAAAGTTCCACTTGCCGTTTTTTATGCGATATATGTATATAGCCGGATTTGAGCGTTTTTACGGCTCTCGTTCCAATGGTATCAACATACAGTATTTCCTGATGTATAATCGCTGTATGGGCTTGCCCTCGGAGTGGCAAATATATTTCGATCAACTTGACCAGAATATTAGCAATATGCTCCGGGTCCGCCCGAACAGCTACTTCATGATTGGCATAGACCTTAGGACTAATCCTGCATGGCTTAGAGCCAACCCTAAGGAACTAATGATTGATGCTTTCGGTGAGAAGAGTTCTCCTGCTTATAAGGGCGAAGCAGGAGTTGTCAGTTTTGGCTCAAAAAAAATATGAAGCTGATTGCAAAGAATTTATCAGTAAACTAATGAGTTTTTTGGAGAAGAAACCTTACGCCAACCGTATTGTGGGTTGGCATCCTCTCGTATGCACAGAAAATGATAGCTTTATTGGAGGCATTCGCCGGAACAGATCACAAACCGACCGAAGTAAAATTTCTATAGGAGATTTCCATCCTGGAGCTATTGCGGCGTATCAAAATTGGCTACGCAAAAAATACCATGGGTCACTTGATGATCTCAGAAAGGCTTGGGGGGATAAGCATATTACCTTTGAAACAGCAAAACCGGTAATCAGTGAACTGGTTGAAGCAGGTGCTCAGGGCGGTATTTTCCGTGATCCATTGAAAAGTCCCGCCGCTTATGATTATTTTGAATTTTTCCCTTCCCTGCTCGGTTCATTCAAAAGGCGGCTTGCCAAGTTTTTCAAGGAAAAAACCGATGGTAAGGCATTGGTGCTGATGCATTATGGAACGATTACGGCAACTCTCAAGAACTGCGAGCCAATAGGGACACGACAGCATACCAATAATAATGATTTTTTAGAAATGCTCAAAGACCCAAACATTGATGTATATGTATCTGCTCCTCTTTATGAATCACGGCATGCAGGCCAACCCTACTTCACCTATATCCCCGTGGATTCAGTAACACTGCATGGCAGGATGTATGCGGGCGATAATGATGAAAGGACTTTTTCAGCCGGAACGTTGCGTCACGGACGACATCGCGGCGTCAAAGAGACGTGCGCGGTCATGATGCGGGACATTGGCTGGTATATGGTCAAGAATTGCGGGGCCTGGTTCGCAGATATGAGCTATGGCCGACCTCGTAAATGGGACGCTATGCGATACCCTTGGTTTTCCCGCGAAGAAACGACTACCCCGATGCGCCAAATGTTCGACATCTTTACCGAAGGACTCAAGAAAAAACATGCCTCAGGATCTGAAATTGCGGTGTTTGTAAGCGCCTCAACCCCTCGGTACGAAGATATTTATCGAGCACCCCCACTCTACTATAACCTGATTAGTAAAATGCTCTTCAGGGATATGAATATGATAGGAGCGCCTTACGACATTTATTTAATGAGTGATTTGGCCAACCCGAAGATCAAAAAGGATTACAAGTTATATATTTTCCTCAATCCGTTTTTTATGACACCACAGGAGCGAATAGCTGTCCAAAAACTGAAAGGCAAAGGCAAAACCTTACTGTGGTTTTACGCGCCCGGATATGTCGATCGGGAACGTGGATTGATTACCGAAGGGATCAGCGAAGTAACCGGCATCAAGATAAGCAAAAAAGACAAGCGCCGTGAATTACTGCGATTCAAGATGTCTGACCGGAGACACCCTATAATCAAAAACGTTGGGGGGAAAGGATCTATCGCAAAGGGGTATAGGGACGAGTTTTGGGAGCCGCTGCATCCGGAAATACTTGGGCCGGTATTCTATGTAGATGATCCCCGTGCAATATCGCTCGGGACTTACCCGGACGGCAAGACTGCTCTAGCCCTGCGGCAATTTGACGAATGGAATTCGATCTACAGCGCCGTACCTGTGTTAGATACGAATGTCCTTAGAAACGTGGCGGACTTCGCTGGTGTTCATATCTATTGCGATGAGGATGTTGTGCTTGCCGCCGACAACCGTCTGCTTATGGTCAATAATGGGTACGAACAGAACCGTAATCTAAAAATAAAACTGCCGGAACGTCGAAAAATAATCGATGCTTTGACCGGAGAAGTGCTGTCCGAAAACAAAAAAACATTTATGTTGAAATTGCAGAAATCGCAAACGAGAATCCTCAAAATGGAATAATCGTAAATTCAAGTGCATAGCTTGCTTTCTGATGCGACAATAGTCTGAGTTTTTTGTTAAACTATGAAAGAGGCAAAACTGTATGGGTATAAATAAAGAAATTTCTAAGGAAACTGCTCGTTCACGCTTCCGTATAGCAGTGGTTGGTACGGGAGGCAGAGCAGGGTCCTTCTTAAAATATTTTTCTCGTAATCAGGATGAAGGTGAGATAGTCGGTCTTTGCGACAAAATTCCTGAAAAGGCCAGACTGTGGGCTAAACTATATAAGATTCAACCGAAAATATTCGATGATACAGAAGAAATGCTGTCGAAATCCCGACCTGATGCCTTGATCGTCTGTACACCTGATTTTGCTCACGTAGAACCATCGGTAACGGGGTTGAATGCGAATATTCATGTCTTGTGTGAAAAACTCATGGCGACGACTTTAGAAGACTGCAGTAAAATTATTGTTGCTGCCGAGAAATCATCCGCTATTTTCTATCTTGGTTTTAATCTGCGTCACAACCCGACTTATAACACTGTTCACCAATTGGTCAGTTCGTCCCAATTGGGGAGTATTTCCACGATTGAAGCCAATGAATACTATTATGAAGGAAAGACTTACTTTCAGCGTTGGAATCGGTTACGTGAATTCGGGGGAGGCTTGTGGGTTACAAAGGCCTGCCATGATTTTGATATTTTAAATTGGCTTGCTGGCTGTTCTGCCCAAAATATATATGCGACGGCAGGTCTTTCTCATTACCGTCCCAAAGCTAATGCTGCCAGGCGATGCCGCGACTGCTCGTTGAAGTTTGACTGTCCTGATTTCGATGATATCTCTTACACGGCAAATAATGAATTGGAAGAAACCCGTAAACTCATTCGTCTTGCAGAAGAAAAAAAAGGAGGCGAACCGTCGGATCTTTGTCTTTACTCGTCGAATAAAGATACGATAGATAATGGTATTGCGGTAATAAATTACAAAAACGGTATTCGCGCAACTTACACTCTTAATGTTATTGCTGCCCGAACTACCAGACAACTGCGGATAGTCGGTAGCGAGGGGATGCTTGAAGCCGATTTGGAAAAAGCGACGATTGAATGTACAGAGCGACATACAAGGCGAAAAATAAATTATGATCTGAAAGAGATGTCGAAAGGTGGACATGGTGGAGCTGACGATCGAATGATCAAAGATTTTCTAAAAGCGTGCCATACCGGGGAAAAACCTAAGAGTAGCTGGAATGAGGGCCGCCTTGCGGTCCAAGTTTCCCTGGCCGCTCGCAAATCATCGGATACGGGTGAGGTAATTCACTTAGATGCCCCAACGTAAACTTTCGCACTTCTTGCGAGGTGTTAATTTATATAAACCCAGACTATGGACTATTTCCAGGCAATCTGACGGATTATTGCCATGTTCGGAGAATCTTTCGAATATGCATTTACCCCGAATTTCCCAGATAAGAACTACAATTTACGTACAATAGAGCGTCGTTTGACCGCATAAACAAGGTTTTTTTTCGATTCCACGGACGGTGAGATCGGAGAACACAATGGGTGAAAGCGGCAAGGACGCTTTACGGATCGGTTTTGACGGTATGTTGAAGCTCGAATTCCACGGCAGTAAGCTCACCAGCAACGCTGGACTCTTGGTATATCGGGAGTTGGATGAGGCCCTCGGTCTAACTGACATGGCCAGTGAGATGCTGGACGACTGGCGAACCGGGAAGAACACTCAGCACACGATGACGGCACTATTTCGGCAATGCGTCTATAGCCGGTTGGCGGGCTACAAGGACACCAGCGACGCCGAACGGCTGAGCATCGATCCGACGATGCGGCACGAAGTCGGCGGCGGACGAAGGCCAAGCAAGCGGGTGGAACGGCTGAGGGACGCAGGGGCGACGGAACCGGTTTGCCCGTGCCTGGTTCAACCGCCCGGATGAAGGGCGTTTCGGGCAGCACCACGGCCCGATGGCAGGCAAATGGACCTTGCCGGGGCCGAGAAAGGGCTTGTGAATGTCCGGAATCCTGATAGAATCAACGAAAAGGCCTGCGATAGTCGTATTTCAGAAACAGCCTATGAAAAAATAACATGGGAAAATGCAAACAGAATTTTGAATCTTGAATTAAACTAATAACATAGAGAGAACATGGCAAAACTAAGTGCCTTTGCTGATGAAGCTACATATGAATTTGCAGGCCAGGTAGATTTTCTGATCAAACAGGGTGTAAATTATATTGAGCCTCGGTTTTTTGATGGCCAAGAAAATATAATGGACCTCAACGATCCTCAACTAAAAGAAGCTAAAATAATTCTTGACGACAATAATGTTGAAGTTAGTGCAATTGGTTCTCCTATCGGGAAGGTGAAGCTGGATGAGCCATTTGAGGATCACTTGGAGAAGGTTAAACACGCAATTGAATTAGCGGAGTTTTTTGATACAAAAAAGATAAGAATGTTTAGTTACTATGCCCCAGATGGTAAAAATATTTTTGATTATCATGACCAGGTAGTTGAGCGGATGCTCAAAAAAGTTGAGTTGCTTAAAGATATTGATATTGTAATGGTCCTCGAAAACGAGGCTGACATTTATGGTCAATTTCCGGAGAAAGCCGTTGAATTAGTAGAAGCCGTGGATTCTCCAAAGCTGCGTCTTTGCTATGACCCCGCCAATTTTACTGTTGGCCTCGAGATAACTGACAACATCCAGTCCTGCTGGCCAATCATGAAACCCTATGTCAGCCATATACACATAAAAGACTGGAAAGTTGGTGCTCCCTTGGGAAGCATGCCAGGCCAAGGCGATGCTCAAATAAAGCCGTTACTAAAAGAGCTTGCTGATATGAATTATGCTGATTTTATTACCATGGAACCTCACCTGCAAAAAGGTGGCCGGTTCGGAGGCGTTACAGGTCCGGAATTATTCGCGCAAGCTATAAATGAAACAAAAAAAATGGCTCAAGAAGTTGGGTTAACAATTAGCTAAGGTCTAATGGAAGGAAGTGGAAAAATTAAAAAGTGGAACATTGGTATTATAGGCGCTGGCTTGATAGCGGATTTTCATGCAAAAGCTATCGCTGATATAGATAATGCTCAATTAATCGCTGTTTGTGATATTAATAAGGCTCGTGCTGACGAAATGGCGGCTAAGCATAACTGTAAATCTTACAACTCATATCAGGAGCTTTGCCAAGACAAAGAAATAGACATTGTAACGATTGCTACTCCAAGTGGTCTGCATATGGAGCCTTCTATTGCTGCGGCTGAAACCGGCAAACATGTTATTTGTGAAAAGCCTATGGAGATTACAACTGAAAGGGTGGATGCAATCCTTGAAGCCCACAAAAAAGCTGGAACACGCATTTGTACAATATTCCCGTCCCGATTTCATAAGGCATTCAGAGCTACCAAGGATGCGGTAGCTAGAGGGCGATTGGGCAGGGTAACATTTGCCTCAGTGATTGCACCGTTTTGGCGTAATGAGGAATATTATAATGACACGTGGCACGGAACATGGAAACTTGATGGTGGCGGGGCATTGATGAACCAGAGCATTCATACGATAGACCTTCTTTGTGCTGTTATGCCGAAAGTTGAGTCAGTTCAAGCCTATATGGATAGTCTTGCGCATACACAGATTGAAGCAGAGGATACCGCAGTAGCAGCACTAAGATTTGTAGATGGAACGCTTGGCTTAATTTATGGCACAACAGGCTCGTATCCCGGCAATCAGAAAAGTTTTACAATAACCGGGACAGATGGAACTGTTGTTCTTTGCGATGATATGATCGTAACCTGGCAGTTTAGGAATGAATTGCCCGAAGATGAACAAATCCGTCAAAACTTCGCTAAAACTAACGGCAAGTCAGGCATTGCTGATCCTGCTGACATAAGCTATCAAGGCCATGTCGACAATTTCAAAGGATTTATCGATTGCCTCGAGTCAGGTGAAAAATTTGAATTGGAAGACGATGAAGGCCGAAAATCTGTGCAACTTATCCGAGCAATATATCAGTCTGCTAAAAATCTAAAAATGGTGAAGTTATAATCAATGATTAAGGATTAAGTAAATTTTCACCGCAGCAGATTGTTCAAAAGATTCACAGGCCGCTTGTTTTCAGAGAGTTGCCCGAAACAATAAGGAGTAAGGGGGCAAAATAGGGAGACAATTCAGAACTGTTTCCTTGGCCTATCGTAACTGAAGAAGATGAGCGAGTTTTTTTGATCATAGGAGTTTTCTAAATGATTATTGACACACACCAACATGCATTCTGGCATAATCGTGATGATCGCGAGCTTGTAGCAGATATGGATAAGCATGGTATTGATGTGGCTTGGCTCTTGACCTGGGAAATCGCACCCGAAGAAGATCATCTTCCTTATCATGAGACACTAAATCCACTGAATTTACGTCCAGACGGCACACATGGTGGTATAACACTGGGCGACCAGATCAAGGCTTGCACAAACTATCCCGACAGATTCATTTTGGGTTATTGTCCTCATCCGCTTCTTGGTGATGCACCGTCCCTATTTGAGGCTGCTTACCACATGCATGGAGTTCGTGTCTGTGGCGAGTGGAAGTTTCGGATGCTAATTGATGATCCGCGATGTATTGAATTGTTCCGCAAAGCTGGCGAACTCAAATGCCCGGTGATATTGCATTTGGACGTCCCGTACTTGTTCGACTCTGATAAAAAACAGCATGTATATCAGAACCTGTGGTATGGAGGAACAATTGAGAATTTTGAGCGAGTGTTACAGGCGTGCCCTGATACAATTTTTTTGGGTCATGCGCCCGGTTTTTGGCGAGAGATAAGCGGTGAGGCAGATAGGAACCCCAATATTTATCCGAAAGAAGCAATAGCCCCGGGAGGCCGGATTCCGGTTTTATTAGAGACTTATGATAATTTGCATATCGACCTATCCGCAGGTTCAGGCTTATGGGCCCTGCAGCGTGATTTGGAATTTGCCAAAAATTTTCTTTGTCGTTTTACTGATCGTATCTTGTTTGGCCGGGACGATTATGGTAATGAATTGAAGGAGTTTCTGGAATCCCTTGATTTACCCGAAGACGTTCGGGCGAATATTTATTTCAAGAACGCTTTAAGCCTGGTCGGACTACCTCAGGGGAATCAAGAAACAGCTTAACCCTTGCTGAGCGTAGCCAAAACTTGTGGAGACTATAATGAAATCTGTTTACATAATGACTGACCTCGAGGGTGTCTCCGGAGTGGTATCATTCGAAAACCATGTGCATGAAGGCGGCAAATACTGTGATCAGGCCAGGGAATTACTTACCAATGAGGTGAATGCTGCGGTGGCTGGATTGCTGGAAGAGAACGTCGAACAGATCATTGTAGCTGATGGCCACGGCCCCTGGCGGTATATGTTTCGAAAATTTACATGAAAAGGCTCAGTTGATTCATGGTGGATTTTCGAAGATTGAGCAACTTCTCGATCCAGTTAGTGCCTGTGATGCAGCTATGATGATCGGCCAACATGCCATGGCAGGAATTAAAGAAGCCAACCTCAACCATACTCAAAGTGATAAAACCATCGAATTTTATAAACTAAATGGAAAAAAGATTGGGGAAATATCGCAATTCTTTCTCTATGCAGGCACGTTTGATGTGCCTGTTATTTTCCTAAGCGGCGATGAGGCTGCCTGTAACGAGGCAAAGGATCTTGTCCCGGAAATTAGTACAGTTTCAGTCAAGCAAGGTTTGGGTCGCAACTGTGCAATTAGTTTATCTGCTAAGGAATCTTGTCGCCGCATTCGTGAGGGTATTCGCAAGGCCCTTTGCGAACACTCTCATCGTCCGATATCACCTCTTAAATGGGACCCACCTTATGTGCTTGAAAAGCGGTTTTTTCATACAGATACAGTTGATCGGCTATCAAAGCTGCCTAACATAGAAATAGTCGATGAACTTACAGTTCGCATTCATGGCGATGACATAAAACGAATTGTTTACGCTTAAAAATTTGAAAGAAAGACTTATTTGACACTGCAGGATTAGTCGGTTCAAGACCGGCATCCCTATGAGGATATCTACCCAAGGGCTTTTCCGGGCTCAAGAAAAGGAAGTCGCAAGTTTATTGAAGTTTATTACGAAAGGTGCTTTTGACATGAAGAAAATTGGAATTATCGGGGCCGAGAACAGCCATACCGAAGCAATCGGGAAAATTATCAATGTGGAGAAAAAGATCAAGGGATTTTCGGTTGATTATGTATGGGGCGAAACCGAGAAATACGCCGCCAAGGCTGCCAAAGCAGGAAAAATTTCCAACATCGTAAAAACACCTAAGCAGATGCTCGGAAAGATCGATGCCTTAATCGTCGATCATCGTCACGGTAAGTATCATCTGGCTGTGGCGATCCCTTTTATAGAACAGGGTATCCCGACGTACATTGACAAGCCGTTTTGTTACAGGTCCGACGAAGGCAAAAGGTTCTTTGAGATCGCCAGGAAACACAAGACGCCTATAACAAACTTTGGCGTCGTTCCGCATCAGAATTCATTCAGAGGATTTGTCAGAAAGATGGCTGGCCTGGGAGACATCGTTGCAGGCGCGACTTATGGCCCCTGCGATCTGAAAAGCAAATGGGGCGGCGTGTTTTTCTACGGTATTCACCAGGTTGAAATGGCTTTGTTGGCCTTTGGGTATAACGTCCGTTCCGCGCTTATTACAAAAAATGGCAACGGCGCGACGGGGCAACTGATCTATTCGGACGGCAAAATTGTCACGATGAATCTCATCAAGGAAGGTTGCAACGGTTTTTCGATAACCGCCGCTGGCAGCAAGGGAATACTGCACAAAGCTATTACTTACGACAAGAACCGCCATCTTTTCGGAGTCAAAATGTGTACGGACATGTTCAAAACGGGCAAGGAACCATTTGAGTACAAGCAGATACTCAAGTCTGTCCTGGTGCTCGAGGCGTTGGAGAGATCCGTGAAATCCGGCAAGATTGAGAAGGTTGGGAAATAGCCTACAGGTACGTGGAGTTTATAAGTGGATATTAAAATAGCAAAAAAACTGGCGATTAATGGCGGACAACCCATCCGCAGCAAACCGATGCCGACAAGGGCACTTATTGGCGAAGAAGAAAAAGCCATCGCGATGAAGATTTTTGACGAGGCAATCGTCTCGGGAAGCGCCTTCGGTTACGGAGGTGCCTACGAACAACAATACGATAAGGATTTTGCAGACTTCATGGGCGGCGGCTTCGCTGACGGTGTCAACTCCGGCACTAACGCGGTTTACTGTGCTCTTGGAGGGCTGCAACTTGATGCGTTATCGGATTCCGCCCATCACCGATCCTGGTGGAGTCATGCCAGTCGTGATGCTCGGCTGCGTGCCGATCTTAGCCGACTCCGACCCGCGAAGCTACAATACTTCGGCAAAGCAGATTGAACCGCTAATTAACGAACGGACCAAAGCGATCATAATAGCCCACATCGGCGGTGAACCAGTTGACATGGATCCGATTATGGAGCTGGCTCGCAAGCACAGCCTTTACGTAGTCGAGGATAGCGCCCAGTCGCAAGGTGCGAAATACAAAGGCCGACTTGTCGGGACAATCGGCGACATGGCCGCCTTTTCGACAATGTCTGGTAAGCATCACTGTACCGGCGGGCAGGGCGGGGTTGTTT
>DRGS01000140.1 GCA_011053245.1 Phycisphaerales bacterium | reverse complement strand
GCCGGTATCAAGGCATTCGGACCTGCCGCAGCCGCTGCAAAACTCGAAGCCGACAAAGCATTCGCAAAGCAGATCATGCGTTCCAATGCCATTCCTACCGCTGAGAGCAGGATATTCGACCAGTACGAAGACGCCAAAGCCTATATCGCCAGCCGCGACGAACCCGTAGTGATAAAAGCCGCTGGCCTGGCAAAGGGAAAAGGCGTATTCGTATGCGACGAGCCTTCGGACGGCATACTCGCAGCCGAAAAAATAATGTGCGACAACGCATTTGGGGACGCCGGCGCAACGATCCTCGTCGAGGATAAGTTGCTCGGCGAAGAAGCGTCGATACTCGCTCTCGTCGATGGACGGAACATATACGTCCTCGAAACCTCACAGGACCACAAACCCATCGGTGATGGCGACACCGGGCCGAATACCGGCGGAATGGGGGCGTACTGCCCTGCTCCGGTGGTTACCGAGCCGCTCATGAAGCAGATCGTAAAAGAGGTCCTTGTCCCAACTGTAGACGGCATGAACCGCGACGGCAGCCCCTTTAGAGGTGTATTGTACGCCGGGATCATGCTCACTAAGGGAGGCCCGCGAGTTCTTGAATTCAATGTCAGGTTCGGCGACCCTGAGACCCAGCCGATACTGATGCGGTTAAAAAGCGACCTCCTCGACGTCATGCTCGCTACATGTGACGGAAGGCTCGACGAAGTCACTCTTAAATGGGACGAACGGCCCGCCGTCTGTGTTGTCATGTCATCCGGAGGATACCCCGGAGACTATGAAAATGGAAAGGTCATAACCGGCCTGGAAAAAGCCAAACAACTTGACGATGTCGTCGTATTCCACGCCGGAACCGCAGAAAAAGACGGACAGATCGTAACCGCTGGCGGACGGGTACTCGGAGTTACCGCTCTTGGCCAGACA
The DNA here is from genome assembly GCA_011053245.1 of Phycisphaerales bacterium. Next base: position 7,796 of record DRGS01000140.1, on the reverse strand, counting down.
ATTGCCGATGCAAAGAAAAGAGCCTATGAGGCAGTGGATCTGATAAGTTTCGAGGGGGCATATTGCAGACGCGACATCGCTGACAAAGCGATCTCACTCTAACCAGGTTAAGTTATAATGGCAAAAAATGCCTGACTTACGGCATAAAACTGAGCGCAGGCCGAAAGTAAGACCGGTATTTCTGCGCCGTCTGATATGGATTAGCGTTATCGCGGTGGCTCTGTCTTTTGCATACGATAAACTCGGCAACAAGGTACTACTCCCTCTTGCACGCCAGCAGATCGAAAACCTCACCGGAACAGAAGTGAGCATCGACTCGCTGCAGTTCGAGGCAAACGGTTCTGTCAGCATAAACTCACTTTCGATCGGTCCCCGGGACGAAGACATCTACGATAGCGTAATTCTCGAAGCCAGACAGGTGGATATATCCTTTTCGTTTCTGAGCCTGCTCAAGTTTCGGCCCACCGTTAAAAGAATAGCCATAGGCGATTTCCTTGCCAATGTCATTTATGACGCCGACGAAAAAAGATGGAACATAGCCGATCTTAAGTTCGCTGATACCTCCGGCAAAGCCCCGCTGCCGGTAATAAACGCCAAAAGGGGAATAATAAAACTCAGCAAGATCGAAAAGGCGGCTACGAAGGTACTGGCAGTAGTTGGAGTAAATGGCATTTTCGCTCCTGCCAGAAGCCCGCAAACTTACAGCTTTTTCATCGATGTAGACGACAGACTCGGATTCCAAGGCAGTAAGATACACGGCAAATGGAAGACCGGCCCCGCCGGAAAACTCGAACTCAAACGTACCGAGATACTTATGAATGACTCTCCCATTTATGAAAACACATGGGATATGAAAAATATAGCCCTTAACCTCGAATACGATGAAAATAATATCACGGTGAACAAACTTAAATGGGATATGGGTGAGCAGACGACCGCGACGATCTCAGCTAAGATCGCCAATTATCGTACCGATCCGCAATATACGCTGGACGCCCTGTTTGAAAACATTTACGTTACGGATACCCCTAACGCCGATTCCATCGTTTACAGCAAGCAGCTTCTTGAAAAATGTGCCTTGCCGCTGCGAACATTCTTTCAGCAGTATGCACCGAAGGGCCTTGCCGACCTTACGATACACACCGCCGGGAAATTCGCAAACCTCAAAGACAATAAGTCTACCGGTAAAATTGACTGCCGTGACATGTCAATACTCTATGAAGAATTCCCATACCGCCTTGAGCATATAGCGGGAACAGTCGAGCTTACCGGAGATGGAGTTGTTCTTGACCACCTGAAATGCAAACACGGCGACGTTGATGTGAACATAAACGGCTATTCGAAAGGTATTGGCGACAACCTGGAATGCGACATTGAAATAACCAGCCCGAACATGCTCATTGATGACGACCTGTACAAAGCGCTTGGACCGAAACAGAAGGATCTGTGGTGGACATTTACGCCGAGCGGCCTGGCAAAGGCAAAATACACTATCAAAAAACAACCCGGCGAAAAAGAACAACCGCACCTTTCCATCGAGCTACTGAACGTACAAGCTGCTTATAAGCATTTCCCATATCCGCTGAGAAATCTAAAAGGGACGGTTACTATCGAACCGGGAAAACTTGTCATTGACAAGATCGTTTCAAAACGTAACAACAGCGAGATCGCATTAACCGGCTCCATCACCGAAGCCGATAGCCCGCGACCGCGATACAACATCGTAATAACCGCTACAGACATACCAATAGACGATACATTAAAGGCGGCGCTTCCACTGAACCAAAGACGTTTCTACGAACATTTCGATGTTGACGCACTGACGGACGTCGAGGTCACGGTATTCCCGAACGAAGTGGGAAGACGGCTCGTCGAATACATCGCCAAGGTAAACATCAAGGATGCTTCCCTGACATATTGCGATTTCCCGCTTCCTCTGACATGCCTCAATGTCGAAGCCGTACTCACTGCCGACAAGATACTGCTCAAAAGTCTGGATGGAATGTGCGGCACGGGACATGTTACGATCACTAACGGAACTATGTGGCCGGCAACCGACGTAAATTCGGATCCGGGATTCTGCCTCACATTAAACGTGCGAGAACTCGAACTGGAAAAAGGGTTACTGAGCGCATTACCCGGAAGCCCTGCCGCTATTGTTTCCATGCTTCAACCGGCAGGCAAGGTTAACATAGTCGCCGACATAAATATTAACTCCCGTCGCCAGGATTGCCAGCCATATAAAATAGTCATCGACTGTTTGCAGAACGATTTTACTTTCAAAAAATTCCCCTATCCGCTGGAAAATGTTACCGGAACCGTTACGATCACCGACAAGAACATCGAATTGAAAAACATTACCGCAACACCGGCAGGCGATACACCGGGCGACAATGACGAGCAACCGAAAATACTATTCAACGCGGGCCTCGCTTATAATGAAAGCGCTATCGAAAAAGGAAACTTCACTGTCAGTGCGGCAAACATCAAACTCGACCATCGATTGGGCCGGGCATTTTCCGAAACAGGAAACGATTTCCTCCTCGACTTATCCCCCGCCGGAATCATGGACATCGAGATCGCCGATGGACGATTCTACACCGATACCGACAACAAAAAGAAGGTTGAGCTTACAACACACGTTGCTCTCAGAAACGGTTCACTTGGAAGCAATGGCACATTAACCGACATCGAAGCCGTACTGGACGCAAGCGCCGTTTACGCGTTAGGAACCGGATTTGAAAGTGCCCAGGCCAAACTCAGGTCCGACAAACTGAAGCTGAGAAAGAAAACCGTTGAGAACCTCCATGCCGACATCTCTTATGACCCGATCCGATCGGTGTTTTCAACCAAACGACTCACCGCTAACTTCTATGACGGAAAGTTATTCGGAGATGTCGAACTAAAATACCCCAACGCCAACGGCGCCCAGTATCTATCGGAGATCGTCTTTGACGGCGTCAACGTAAAAAAACTGCTCGCGAAAACAACAGACACAGATGAGAAAAACGAAAACATCACAAAAGGTCGTGCCTGCGGATCGTTATCTGTTGCCGGTGTCTTCGATGGCAGTAACCGAATGATGGGACGTTTGAATATAGCCGTCAGTGAAATGGAACTTGCACGGCGTTCGTTCCTCGGAAAAATAATCTCCACTCTACAAATGAACGAACCTACGGATTTCATTTTCAGCGATATGACCGTCGATTCATATATCAGGAACAACGACCTTGTCTTTGAGAATGTGTATATGTCGGGAAAGTCTCTGGTTCTTAAAGGTGAAGGTAAGCTTGACCTCAAAGACAACAACGTTGACCTTGACTTCGCGGCGTTTTCAGGACAAAAACATTATATTGAACCGGACTTCTTCGGATCGCTGGCACGGGGCCTCGGAAAAGCGGTAATTACCGTCGAAGTTCACGGTGACATTGAGAACCCGAAGATCACAACCACCACACTGCCGGTGTTCAAAACACCACTGGATCTTCTCGGCGACAAACTCTAAAGCGGTTACTTCTCAGCTTTAGCTATGACACCGACTGCCGTAAACTTAACAAGGCTGACAGGACTTCTATCGTCTTTGATAACCCTACCTTCAAGCCCGACCTTACTGTTCAGGTACTTGTCAACATTGATCCCCAACGCACTGTCGGCGGGCACGGCATAGCAAATGATCTTACCAAAATCATCCACTATCAGATAACGCCGCTCACTTCCAGCGGAAGTATACACATGTGATTTTCGCACGAAACCGGTAACAATAAATTTGCCCGGTTCACGGATCTTTGCGATTTTTGCATCATGTCGCTGACGTATCAACTTGCGAAGTCTTGCCAGTTCCTTGTCCTGGCCAATAACTTCGTCACCCGCACTGCGAGCCAATTCGAATCTATCGATCCTGTCAAGCTGATACTCGGAATAACGACCGGCCTTGCCCGACGCCTTATCCTTGGCTATCTTCGCCAGCCCTTTCTTTATAGACGCAAAGTTTTGCTTTTCGAGAGGCTTTGCAATTTCAACATCGATCTTCGAGGCAAGCTTATGATACTCGGCCAAACTCTTAACTTCAACTGAAACTACTTTCGGCACAACAGGTTTAGGTTTGACCACAGGCACCGGCCTGGGTTTCGGCACTGCCACAGGTGCAGGCTTTGAAACATCAGGTACTGTTTTCGCAGGTGCAGGCACAACTTTTTGTCTCGTAGGGATCTTCACCGCTGGCAGAGAAGGCTGGACCGGTTTACGTCTCGGAAGAGGGCCTATATAATCCAAAAACTGACTGCTGATCCAAAGATAACTGCCGACCGGAGATTCGATCTTGTAATAATCACCTACCGCCGGACCGATCGTCTTGACTATATCACCGTCGTTGAGCTTGGCCTGCTGACTTGTCGAATTTCTTGGAGCAACATGATCGGCACCTGCATAAACACGAACCGAGTCACCGGTAACTATACCAACGCCAGGATTGGCCGCGTCAATCTTAACGTAATTCATTGATATCCACGAATAGCTCCCTTTAGGAGGCACGATCTTCGAGTAGCCGTACTTCTGATCGACAACCAGAACCTTCGCCGGCGCGCTCAATTTCGTACAGAAATAGAAAGCCTTACCGGCACCTGAACGAACATAAACATTTCCGGCGTTCACTTGCGCAATATGAGGAAATGACACCAGTGCAGGTTTACCACTTGCTGCCGGCCTAGCCGTTTCCTCCGCAAAGCAAACTGTAGCTATAAGTACGAAACCAATTACCACGAAAATATTTTTGTTAGAAAGCATCGCGATCTCTCCCAAAAAAATAACTCATAATCATACACAACCAAACGGTTGCATTTTCAAATACCGCTAAAGAATACCACCGCACATCGCCATTGTCAACTTATTACTTGTTAAAACTAACCCTTCCCGGCAAGTTTCGCAAGTTCCTCATCGCACATTTTGATCTGCTTATCGTCGCTAAGTCTCTCCCTGGCCGCCTTAAGTGCATCCATCGCCTTCGCCGGTTCATTAAGATATCGACTATACAGTATTCCTAACATTAACTCCACTTGCTCGATATACTCGTAAGATTTGTACTGACGGAGAAATTTCTCATAAGCACCCGCAGATTCGCCCCACTTGCTCATCGACATAAGCTGATTGGCCACATCAAGTTGATTTTGCCGGGGCAGAACCTGATCCGCATCCATCTCAATGAGTTTAAGATAAAGATAGGCCCCTTCCGCTAAATTGCGTTTACCCATGAAATCCGCGATTTTCGCACGAATACCCGCGATTTTCTCGGACGTTGCGGCATCGACAGCACCTTTTGCAACTTCCTTGCTCTTAATAACCCTTGACCCTGCGCGCCCCTTAAACGGGCTGGATCCATCCGAAACCGTCCCTCGATAGCTCCGCCGACGTCGCCATTGCGAAAAAACAAACACAAGATTCATCTGGTCGCCTTTAAGCAGCCCAGTAACCAACAGCAAAAGTATACACACGACCCCGAAAGCATAACCGGCAAGATGAGCATCGTAAGCAACCCCGTCCGCCGTATCGTGGATTATATTGTCAAGAAAGATCATTTTCACCAAAATGAACAGGAACGCCGGCACATCGATCGCGTCAATAAAGATCACCAGCCAATACATCACCCGTATCAGAGTCTTCGGAAACAGCACCAAATACGCACCCGTAACCGCCGCAACCGCTCCGCTTGCCCCCATAACCGGCGAAAAGCTAAAAACCACATGCCCCAATCCGGCGAAAACGCCACCTGCCAGATAAAAGCACACATATTTGAAATTGCCGAGTTTGTCATTAACGTTAGCGCCGAAAAGGTACAGAAAGTACATATTCATCGCGATATGCCAGAAACCCGCATGCAGAAACGCGTAAGTGATGAACTGCCACAGATGCATCCGCGCAGGAAGATCGGGAGTATTAGGCGAAAGAATGAACGGCCCGACCCACTCCCTAAGAGCCAGAAATAATTTGCCTGTGTACGTATCCTGCACAAAACGCATCGAAAGCAGAAAAATAACCACATTTATGGCTATCAGGACATAATTCGCGGTCGGTCGCCGCCGCGGCGTTATACTCGTTTGTATTGGTAGCATTCTTGAAACCTAAACTTTACTTTAAGAGATGTTTCTATCGGCACCCATTCTAATGCCTCTCACCGACATCGGCAAGAAAAAACACTTTATTTCCGCCCGCATTCCGTCTATCGTATAGAGTCATGGACGAAAAAACGATAAAAAACCGAATAAAAGCGATCCGCGCCCAGCTCAGATCGAAGAAACTCGACTGCCTGATACTCACAGCCGCCGAGAACGTAACATACACCACCGCCTTCTCAGGCCATGATAGCTGGGTACTCATCACTCCCCGTAGCGTCTGTTTGTTCACCGACAGCCGATACACCGAACAAGCCGCCGCCGAATGTCTCGGCTGTAGAATAATCGACCGAAAGGGCCCAATGCCCAAAGCTATCGCCGCCGCCATCGCTCGACAAAAGTCCATTCGCACAACAGGCCTCGACAGCAGATCCCCGCTTTCGGTCCTGGCCCAGCTCAAAAAAAATACTAAGCTCCGCATAAAACCCGTCCCCAACATTGCCGAATCATGCAGAGCTGTAAAGGACCCCCACGAAATAAAAGCAATCGCCGCCGCAGCTAAGATCGCATGGCAGTCGCTCGCCTTGAGCCTCCCGAAGATAAAACCCGCAATGACAGAAACCGCCCTCGCCGGCCTCATCGATTTTAACATGCAGAAGCTAAACGCCCGAACCAGCTTCGACACCATCGTAGCCTTCGGCCCAAACGCATCACGCCCCCACCATCAACCCGGCACAAAGAAACTTCGCAAAAACGACACCATCCTCATAGACTTCGGCGCAAAGTACAAAGGCTACTGCTGCGACATGACAAGATGTTTCACCGTCGGCAAAGTCACCCCCTTCTATCGCCGCGTCTATGACGCCGTCTACGCCGCCCAGCAAGCCGCAATAAAAACCATCGCACCCGGCGTAAAAATTAGCGTCGCTGACGCCGCAGCCAGACAGGTTCTAAAGGATCACAACATGCCCGAGTACAGCCACGGAACCGGCCACGGACTCGGACTCGAAGTTCACGAAGCCCCTTACGTTTCCGCAACATCCGATACTGTTTTTCAGCCGGGCCAGATAATCACAATAGAACCCGGCGTTTACATCCCCGGAAAACTCGGAGTAAGAATAGAAGACGACATACTCGTAACCGATTCAAGCCACAAAGTCCTAAGCAACGACCGCCGCCACAACTTCAGCAAACCAGAACTAAAAAACTACCAAATAAAATAACCACACCACCCACCACCGTAAAATATATACTCAACGGCAAACTCGGAAACCAGTATCAAAGAGGGTGTCGTCTGGAAGATAACTGAGCCGAAACGAAACAGCGCAATCGGAGTCGAAGCCGTAAAAGCTGCCACCGCGTATAACGCCAGCGCTGTCGCTAAAAGTACTTGTCCACTCCCAGACGTTGCCAGCCATGTCATTGAGCCCATATCCGTAAGACAGATAATGATCAACTGGACTCGTATGGGGCCGACTTAACAATCCAAGCGGATTGCTGGCACCGCTATCGTAATAGTTTGCTATGCTCTGGTCAATTGTCCCGCCGCAGCCGTAAGTATAGCTGCCATCATAGTCCGCTACGGCCTGCCACTGCCACTCTGTTGGCAACTGGAATCCATAATAGTTGCAGAATGCGGTAGCTCCATACCAGCTTACTTCAACTGCCGGATGATCGCTCATATCATTTGCG
>DRGS01000139.1 GCA_011053245.1 Phycisphaerales bacterium | reverse complement strand
GTGTAGGTGATCATAATAACTTGTTCGGTAGTTCATTTGTAACCACATCATGTCGAATGCGAATGAATGGATTATGCTTTCTTTTAATATATTTAACTTTGGCATTTTCGTTTCTGTCATGCCAGTACCGTAAGGTTCGAGCAACCCCCAGAAATCAGGCAACTCATCGGGCTTGCAAACACCTTTATCCGCAACTACCCAATGAGCGGTACCAACCGGTTCCATCCTTGCTTTTGCGTGAGGTGAATCCGTGCCACCAAAAGTATTAAGAAAATCTGCCCTTGAAACTTTGGCCTCAAACACACAAACATAATGCCGGTCGATGTCGCCCCTAATTACATTCTCACAGGTAGCCGCTGGCCCGACACCGTCCCACACACGACACATTGACATCGGTTTAAGACCCGAACGGCGACAATATCTTTCATGCGGAGTGTCATTCATTCTGGCAATAGCAACAAAGTCGGCAACATACCCCACGATATTACACTCTGGCAAGGCACACATTTTGATTGTCCGGTTGTTAAGCCATGTCCATAGCATATTCTGTAATTGTGTATGTCTGTCGCTTGGCATTATTTGTTTTCCTGAAACCTAACGTCTCTACGGTTTTAAAACCGTTTATCTATTCCTTGCACACCGTGCTTGCGCAGGGGCGGGATGTTGCCATCGCCTGGCTTGTGATTGTCGTCGTCGTCCTCAAGGCATTCGTCTTTTGGGACACGGACTTTTCGGGTTGTATCCTCCTGCCAAAAGATCGTCCGGTCCTTATTGGCTTCGTTGAACGCCCTGATCGCATCCTCGATGGTCTCGCATCCCGACAGAGCCTCTTCGCAACTAAAATCTTCACACATCGATTCCTCGTCGAAGTCGTCAAATAATTTCGACACATCGAACCCGCTGAACTTAACCGGCTTCGTGGCGAACACGAACTCCGGAATATCCTTGTGATCGTCGTACATACATTCGTCGAGGATCTCCTGGACGTCATGGATACACGCCTCGGACCACCAGACAAACTCATAGTCCGTAACCTCCTCGGCAGCGTCGAACAAAGCCTGTCGCTTTACCTTTTCCTCCGCGTCCGTTTTAGCGTAGTATTTTTCAAGACACTCATCGCAATATACTTTGTGCAAGGCTCTCGGTTTTTCTTTACATTTTTCACAAACACAACAAGCCTCTGCGGCCTCTTTACTGACGTTTGTCATCCGGCACTTTGTACAGAAAAACTTCCCCGTCGGCTTGAACTCCTCACCCTCTTTTACATATAACTCTTGTGCTTCCATTATTAGTCTCTGGTTTTTAGTTTTTAGTTTTTAGTTTAATCTCCGCGACGTTGGATCTTTCGTCCGGGGAGTGTGTGGACACGGTCCACCTGGATTCCTTTTCTTTTTGGTACCTCCACGGGCCACCTTTATAGAATCCTGGACGGCTTTTGGCGGTTTCTTTAATATAATTAGCTGTGGCTCATCAAAATTCTTCTCCTGTTCCAGAGTGCCTTCCTTGCCCTTTTTTGTTTTGGGCAGTACGGAATATCGCGTACAGCCATACATAAACTCAAACCTTGCAACTGCAATTCCCGTGAACCCCGTCACGACATCCTGTACTGTTGAACCTAATTCGATCATGTTCTGCCCTTTCACTTTTAGTTTAATATTGCCTGAATTTTTGCCGCGTACGCAAGCGTCGACCGCTTGATGTGACCGCTGGGGCCGCCGTTGTACTGGCGAGCCATCTGGATGATCGTCTTACCCTGGCCGTAGTTGGCCAGATAGACCGCGGCCATCTGTCTGCTCTTTACCGGATCCCAGCGGTCGTCGAGTTTGTATCTGTCGCAACCGAGGATCCGGTTGACATCCCGCAAAAAGATGGGGCGTATCTGATACGCCCCTACCGCATTCTCTCCATCGTTGACGGCGTCTAACCGGCCTGAAGATTCGACCAGAACGATAGCATCGAGCAGGCGATCGAGGTCGGGTGCGGTCTTGGGGTACACATTACCGAGTGAACGGTCGCCTGGCCTTGTCATGGCAGCCTTGCCCTCGGTTCTGGTCGATTCGAGGCTGCCGGCTGTCGACGCCGGACCGGAGAAGGAGGAAGGTCCTGATGTCGATGCTGATAGATAATTGCTTTGAAAAAAACCGGGCCAACCTGGTTCCTCTGGTAAGGTGGTTGTCGGCCCGGCAAAAGTGAAGTCGCCGGTATTGGCGCTGGTAGACAGAAGTGCTGAAAAAGAGCCAGGCGTCATTTGACGCCCAGCCCCGGAGGAGGGTGATGAAAAGCTGTATTGTACTCCGCTGCGACAGCCCTGTAATATGCCTGCCGCTATTATCATCGCCAACACCGCATATCCGATCGGGTGATACACTGCCCTGTCTGTCATTGGTCGATGATAAAAAATCCGTTCTGCCTGCATCCCTGCCTTGCCTTCCTTGTTTTACGTTCCGTTAGCTTACGCCCTCAATATTTTTTTATCTCTGCCGCCTTGAACCGCTCGTATTCGGTAACCAAAATCCGCAGCTTTCGTCCGCCAGCCAGTTTCACCGCCGACAGTTTGCCGGCTGTGATCCATCGCCTGACCGTTACGGTCGCTACCGCAAGCTCTCTCGCGATGTTGCCGACGCTTATGTATATTGCTCTCTTACTCATTTTTTCCCTCGCAGCGGTTCTTTTGCCCGCTGTCTGCGTTGAGCGATGAACCTTAATACTCGACGTACAACTGTACGCCTCCGTTTAAGAACCATCGCCCGCCTTGTCAGCAGCCAAAACTCCGCGCTGCTCCTCGTCCGTTTTGTAAGGTCTATATCTCCAAAGACTATTAGGCGAATTGGTCACCCACCTGTGAAAGTCGTTAATAAACATAATTGATCCCATAAAGCAGAGCAGAATATAAATATTCATCCGGAAGCCTTTGGGGAATACTTTGGTTGTCGGGGTCAGTTTTTCGAGGTACGATATTAGTTTGTGGTCCATGGTCATGTATATCAAGCATGCGTATATCACGTTAATAATAAAATACAATTCCATTTTTTCACCTTTGCTTTTTTATTTAAACTCTTCACTGTTTTGAATCTGTCGCGGACAGTTCTTTGGTTATTCCAACAATCTCCTTGACAACATCTTCCGATATCTCAGCGGCCAGTTCTATAATCTGTTCTTTGGTTATTCCGACAAGCGCTTCATTTCTTATGACAAGCTCCTCGGCTATTACGATAAGATCCTCGGCTATTTTGATAGACACTCTTGTTGTTTGGTGGGCATCTGTCAATATCTTTTGGTTGTTTTTTCGCCAAAAATCGGATGATTCCTGTTGTCGTATGATGGTCAGTAGAAGCACTTTAATAGCGTCACCGTAGCAGTTTGGATCGCCAACTATGACCCATGGGACACTATCTGTTTTTATGTCAATCTCGCATCCAGAATCATTTATTATTGTATAGTCGCCAGTGGTGCGGACTGTTGACCAGTCAAATTTCAGAACTTCGGCATCTGCAAATTTCCAAATTAGATTCGGCTCCGGAACAAACTTAAAGTCGCTTGAACCTGTAACAAAGTTGGGGTCGCTGTTTTCCGTGTGACTCTCTACCATGCCATCAATCACAATGAAAACGGTTAAAGCGATAATTGCTGTCCACACGATTCTATTAAATATTCCCATTTTTTTCACCTTTGCTTTTAACTGAACACTTTTTTAACCACGGATTTCACGGATTACTTGAAGTTTAATTAGTTCCTTGTCGCCATACCAACCATGTATGATGCTGCGATATCACAAGATTTCAGGGGGACGCAATTTTTTACAGCCTTTGAATCGATATATTCTTTCGGCCACGCAATTTTCTCTTCGTAACGGATCGAGTGCATACCGTTGACTTCTTCTAATGTAAAGACCCGAGCAACCGATATCTCCGGAGCATAACCGTGATCGCCTATTGTCCAGAATCGCATGAACCCGCCATGATTCATCTTTGGGTTTTGGATGTAAAATAACTCAGCCGTGATTTCCGCCAAACTCACTTGAATCGACCCTGCATTTAATGGGCAGCTAAACCTATCCTCTAAAATTTTACATGACACCGCCGCCCCGCGACTGATAAGGGAGCAATAACTGTCCTGATCTGCAAACAGGCAATCGATAATGTCAGGATCCCATTCGTCCGGGTTGACTACTATGCTCTTTGTTGCCATTTTTTTCACCTCTGCTTTTAACTAAACACTAAAGACTAAACACTAAAAACTATTCCCGCCTTTGCTTTTTCTGTTATTTTTGCACTCGTAAAAATAATTTGCCGGTCTCTCCCGGCTGTCACAAATTGTTTCCTTAAATTTTTTGTCCTTGGTGTTATAAGAAACATAAAGTCAAACCAAACATTCACCACTTTCGCGAACTTTCGTTCATTAGCAGGGGTTGGATTTGAACCAACGACCTCCGGATTATGAGTCCGACGAGCTGACCAGACTGCTCTACCCTGCGGTAAATGGTGGGGCAGGTAAAGAACGCTGTAGTCAGTTGCTCGTTTAGAAGGGAATCGAACCCCTATTAGGAAACCTTGCACCAAGCCGTAGTCCTGACCAGACCCGAACAAATCCAGCGTTCTTTACCTGCCCCATATTTCAATTTCAAAGAACTTTACTTTTAACTATTATCTAAAAACCAAAAACTAAAAACTACCCCAGACTGGCCATCGTTTCCATCGATGAGATCATTGATGCGCATATCTCCGCGCTAAGACCTGCCTGTTCATACATCACAGCCGCCTCCAGTGCGGCCGCTATGATCGCGATATTGCCCTTGCATTCGGCTGTCGTGCCGACGTGTCCCGATCCATCGGGGCTGCCGGTGCATATTACTGCGATCACTTTGCCATTTACATCCTTGAGCGTTACGGTCATATCGCTATTGTGCTCGATGGCCCACGGACCGGGCGAATGCTGAAACGCCGACAAATTCTGCTCCCTCTCCTCGTCGATAACCTCTAAAACTGCATTTTTATTTTCCATGATAGTCCCCGCCTTTCATGTATATGTAATTCAAATTCGCTTCCCCTTAGATCGCTGTTGCGTTCCAATCGAAAATTATTTTTTTATTATGCTTGACTTTCCTGCAAAGATTCTGTACTCTGTTTTGTACCCTCTTCGGAGGAGGGATCTTCAACCGCAAGGATGCCAAGCTCTTTGGCACGTTCAGAACATAAAAAGTTGATCTCGCCGTCTTGTGTACGTTTATCTTCTTTGCAGACCTTCTCGATCAGGTCTTTTGTTTCATCGGTTACATAGATATTGGGCATTTTTCTGTCCTTTGTTTATTCTTTAATTTTACAAGTATGATTAAAGTATACTACCGTTTTCGTCGTTTCAAAGTATTTTTCTTGAATTGTTCTTGGATAAATATTTTATATTTATAGGTTGCTTCTGTAATTGCTTACGGGATAATGAGTTATATGGCTAAGAAAAAGATTGAAAAACTTAATAAAAATTTATTTTTGCCGGGTAATGTATGCGAAGAACTCGACGCAGAGGGCGAAATTTACGGTGGGCCTGGCGCGGTTGCGGCGGCGGCAATTTACCATTTTTGTCATGCTGAGAATAGCGAAAAGGGTAAGATTATGCTCTCATTCAGGGAATCAGAGATAAAGGCTGCTTATGCTGAGGAGGTAGACGATATCGTTTCTGAAGCCGAAGCAGCAGTACGGAAACAAAAGCGGGGTCAGAAACCTTTAGAGTCTGCGTGATCTTGCGTATTTCGAGTTCTTTTTGAAAGTTGATAGTTTGTACAATCTCGCGTTTCATGCGGCTAACCCCTGTATTAACTCGGCATAAATGTGTCCGTGCGAGGTGTTATCCTTAAAAACTATTGGTATTTTACAGAAAAGTATCTATTTATATATAAGGAAATCTCTGACTTTATGCTTCGTTATTCCTTACATCACACTAATCTTTTGAGAGGATAATATGAATAATTATCGTTTTATAACGATTGTTACGGTGGTGGTTGCGTCTGTCTGCTTTTCTGGTACGGCCGAGGAACCCGAGTTATTGGCCGGTCAAGTATTAAGGCTGGAAAAGCAGGTCGAGTTTCTTAAAAAACATTTAGTGATTGCCAGAACCGAGATCGACAGGCTCAAAAATCTCTGTATCGCTGCGGGAATAAACTCAACGGTCCCGCAACAAGGCGGAGCGAACTACCGCGGCAAACATCGCTCCGAGGCGTGGTTCAAGAATATGTACGCCGAGTTTAGTCGTAAGATTTTTCGTGTCGCCGACAATTATTATTCGGACATAGAGAACATATCCGACTACTCATTGCCGGCAGGATATAAAGTGCTGCAGGTTCTCGGCGATGGCAGTTATCTTTTGACCCATTCTTATAAGCCGACAATCCATATTATCGGCCTGTCGATGGGTCTGGCCGACGGAGACAGTATTCCCAACAAAAAACTTGAGTGTTCGGCCATCGGCACCCTGCAATATGAAACGCTCGCCGGATCGATGGCGACTGTCAGGAGTTATGCCATCACGGGCATTATTGACCGGGATATTTCAGAGGATGAGTTCCGGCAGGCTTTGGTTGCAGGCGTTGTCTTGAAACGCAAGTTTACCACCGAAACAAGAGTGTCTGCGGATAGGTCAAAAAAAGGGGGGCGAACAACGCGGGGACAAAGGCGGGGACAAAGAACGGCAAGAACGGCAGAGACGGTTATAAAAGAGTTTTGGCGTGAGGTCCCTTGACATGTTTTGTCCGGGTAGCGGCGGTCCGGAGTGCGGCAGGCGTGGCCGTCGTTTTTCATCTATTCGGCATCTTTTTGGTAAGGACCGGCGGTCAAGGTGGCGATACATAAACAATCGCATTCGCCGGGTGTGACGTTGGTGATAGTTGGTCGCCATTTGGTCGCCATTTGGTTGTTTCTTTTGGCGTATTTGTCGCATTTGTTTCGAGCAGGACAGGTATATTTTTAAGCTGTAAGGTGTGTACTTTGCGGCCTTTATGTATTTTCAAGCGAAAAAGCGGGTTAATCAAAAACCTCTCCCACTGGTTTCCTAAACCAGGGGTCGCAGGTTCGAGTCCTGCCGGGCGTGGTTGTAACTCTTTTGAAAACAAAGACTTATCTCTTTTTGGAAAAGATGCCAAAAAGGTCGGTCGCCAGTTGGTCGCCATTATGAGAAATGTAGGGAAGCCATTTAAACTTAAAAACAAGCCCGGATGGTGGCTACGCTGGACCTGCCCGGTTGTTGGGAAACGGATAGCAAAAGCGTTTCACACAAAGGCCCTGGCCGATCACTATCGCAGCATACTATACACGCAACTCAATAGCGATGTCTTTGTCGGCACCGTTAATGTCCCGATTGATACCGCAATCGACGAGTACCTGCTGACTTACGACACGCGAGGGCTGACGGAGGCAGCTAAAGAACAGGCCGAGTATTCGCTCAAACACCTAACCGAGATCACCGGCGCCAAACACGGTACAAAGTCGCTCGCCCAGAAACATCTCGACCTGCTCATCGCTAAACGCAAGGGCGAAGTCGGGACCTGGACAGTAAACAAAGATATTGCAAACGTAAAAGCGTTCCTCCGCTGGGGCCAGCATCGCCAGCGCAGGTACTTTTCCGAGGACCTGGCGATCGTTAAGCTAAAGGCCCCGCCCATAATCGTCACGGCTCTAACCAATAAGCAGATCAAGGAACTCATCGCACGCTGCGGCGATGCCCGCTGGCGGATGCTGATACTGATATCGCTGGTCACCGGCTTGCGCAAAAGCGACGTAGATTCGCTCACGCTCGCCAATGTCGACCTCGACCGACTCATTGTCGCAGGCCGGCATAAAAAGACAGGCAAGCCGTACTCTGCGCCGATACCCGATAAACTGGCGCCATTGCTGACCGCCTATATTGCCAGCCTTGCGTCGGGACAAATGCGGTTATTCAACATCCAAAACTCTCGAAAGGGCTGGGATTCGTTCAAGCAGGGCGTAACGCGTCAGGATCTCCGCAAAACATTCTCGACGATCATGCAGACGGTCGGATCGATCTCCTCGGCACAGGACCTACTCGGACACGCATCGGCCAGGACGACCGGCCAGTTCTACACCGACCACGACCTGATCCTCCGCTGGAAAGTAAATCAGCTACCCGTTGAAAAATGGCTTGACATCACCGCAAAAGATTCGTAATGTCACGATGATAATATTAATTTGAAAGGAAAAGCTATGAAAAAGACCAAAGGTTTTACAATTATCGAGTTACTAACAGTAATAATGATTATTGCTTTGTTGATGTCTATTATGGTTCCTGGCATCAAAAAAGCAAAACAGGTTGCCATGAGCCTAAAACAGAAAGCCCAACTTAGAGAGATTGGTAGGGGTCTTGAATTATGGTTTTACGATAACGATATGGATTACCCAGACTCTAATTTTTCCGTAACCGCATCTTTATATACTACGGGTGCTCATAAGTTGGCTGAAGCGTTAATGGGTAGAGATGGGCATGGATTTGATCCTAAAAGTACCTGGGATGCTGCAGCCGATGAGACAGATCCAGCTATTTATGGTTCAACACAACTTTATCATGACAGGGAGAGTGTTTATCTGGATTATAACAAGATAGGACATTTCCAAATAGCTCAAATCTATCCGGTAGGTGGGACTGGAGTGGTTTATCCTGGAGACTATGATGAGACACCAGCCGCGACATCCAATAGTCAGGCAGGAGTATTAACCGATGTCTTCAAGAGTAAAAAAATTACTATGCCTATATCTGGGGAATCAGTTAAAATCGGTTCTCCTATACTATATTTTAAGGCAAACAATACTGATATATATGATCCCTCCACTCCAGATCAAAGTATTTTTAATTATATAGATAATATGGCTATATTGGCTCTTGGGCACAATCTCGATGGTGTCGTTAATCCTCATCCTTTTGCTGCCGTTCCCGATGGAGTAGACGATTTTTATGCTTCATTAGTTAATCCAACCGCAAGAATAAATAGCATAAGTGATCCTGAACCTTATAATAAGGACACTTTTATTCTAATGTCTGCTGGTTCAGATGGACTATATGGGACGAGTGATGACGTCATAAATATATCCAAATGATACTGCGGTGGAAGGCCAACCAGCTACCCGCGCAAGCACTTTTTCACCCTTTCACTGAAAAGGTGAAAAAGCCACTACGCAGATAATCAACTCGCCTTCAGGGTCACGGCATCGTCGGAATCGATCTTGGCTGTCAACGTCAGGACTGCCGGGTCGTATTTCATTGTGCCGGGAGCGTCGAGTTTGGGCGTCGTAACCGTCCCATATAGTCCATCTGAACCAGCAGACATTAGAATAAAAG
>DRGS01000138.1 GCA_011053245.1 Phycisphaerales bacterium | reverse complement strand
GAATTTGGTTGTCGAAATTGGGTTCGTTTTCCATAAAAAAGTTTTTGCAGATTTGCGGTCTCTCCCGAAAATTATTCTCCCCCAGTTAGGATCCGCCCCGTGAACCGCAACCTCTTGCAATAAAGTAACTTACAATGCTTTACAACCAAAAGGAAACGAACCCAAACGAACCCAATTAAAGCCAATCCAAACCCAATCTTTACATTCCTATTAGGTATGATAGTCAGCATTGATCGTCACATAGCCTTTGCTCAGGTCGCACCCATAGCAAAAATCGCTCGCTTTTCCCGCACCAAGCCCGATCGTGATCGTATGTTCCTTACCCGAAATGACCCTGCTCACTTTTTTAGCATCGAATTTCACCGGTTTACCACCCCTGAACACACTAATATCGCCGATTTTGCAGCTAAGCTTGTCGATATTGAGCTTCACCCCGCACGAACCTACCGCGCAAATTATTCTCCCCCAGTTAGGATCCGCCCCGTGAACCGCACACTTAACAAGATCATAATCGGCCACCGCCCGCGCCGCTTTCGACGCCTCCAACTTACTCGCCGCCCCCTTAACAACCACCGTAAACATCCGCGTCGCTCCCTCTCCATCCAGCGCCATCTGCTTCGCCAGATCCTCACAAACCCCCCGTAACGCCCCAGAAAACCGCTTATATCGCGGACACTGACTCGTAACCGCCCGATTACCCGCTGCCCCAGATGCTAATATCATTGCCGTATCGTTCGTACTCTGATGCCCGTCAACCGTCAGCTTATTGAGCGAATCACCGATAGCCTCTTTCAACGCCCTGGCAAGCAGCGGCTTCGATATCGCGATATCCGTCGTAATAACGCATATTGTCGTCGCCATATTCGGCCCGATCATCCCAGCTCCCTTAGCGGTTCCCGCAACAACAACTTCCTTGCCCGATACCTTTATCCGCCGGATCGCCTGCTTACACACCGTATCCGTCGTCATTATGGATTCCGCGAAATTCCGACCCGCTGCGGCGCTTCCGCTAAGTTTCCCCGCCGCCTTGCTTATCCCAGCCCTTATCTTGTTCATCGGCAAGGGTTCACCGATTATGCCCGTAGAGGCGATAAGCACCTGGTTAGCATCTATCCCAAGCTCAAAACCCGCCAGTTTACACATGCTGACCGCGTCATCAAAGCCCTTCTTACCCGTACACGCATTGGCATTTCCAGAGTTGATTACCGCCGCGAATATTTTCCGGCTTCCCACATGCTCCCTGCATACCGTAACCGCCGCCGAAACAACCTTATTCGTCGTAAAGACCGCCGCCCCTTTCGCACCATCCGGGCAGTACAAAAGACCAAGATCAAGTTTGCCGGATTGCTTAACTGAACTGCTTATCCCGCACGTCAAAAAACCCTTCGCTGCTGTTATTGTTTTGTTTGCCATATTCGTCAATCCAAAAAATTGCAATAATTCACTTTATTTTCTTACATATACTTTATACCAGCAATAGCTTCCGTGCAAATCCTTTTATGATCCCGGGCCTTTTTTAGTTGAAACCGGCCCGAATCCGAGTATGATAGCGATACAATGCATAGTTTGAAAGGATTCTATTAGAGTGTTCTGGAATATATATAATTACGTCGCATACATAGCCATCGCATCGCAGGTGTTTTTCATGTTGCGAATAGTGCGAAACTATCGATATGCCCTGAGAAAATCCAGCAAGGAACACGTCCACTTCCATCCTCGAACCCTGCTCACTGTTCCATGCAAAGGCGTCGACAGTGCATTCGACAAGAACATAAGATCGCTTTTTGCACTCGATTACGACAATTTCTATCTCAACTTCGTCGTCGAAGACGAATCAGATGAGGCATACAACCTGTTATGCCGTCTAAAAAACGAACTCGCACAGACATCCAAAGCGATAGAGGTAAACGTCCTTGTCGCCGGTCTCGCGGCAGGCTGCAGCCAGAAAATACACAATCTTCTCCATTCGTGTAGCAATGCTCACGATGATGTCGAAATATTCGCGTTCGCCGATTCGGACGCCTGCCTTCGGGCCAACTGGCTTAGCCATATTGTGTACCCGTTGCGAAAAGATCACCAGGGAGCCGCTACCGGCTACCGGTGGTTTGTACCCGTAGAGAATAATCTTGCATCCCTGGCACTTTCAGCGGTAAATGCAAAGGTCGCCCAGCTTCTCGGCGCTACGCGTTTCAATCAGGTGTGGGGCGGATCAATGGCGATCAGGCGAAAAACATTTTACGACATCGGCCTCGATACCATCTGGCAAAAGGCATTAAGTGACGACCTCTGTCTTTCGCATGCGGTAAAAAAGGCACATAAGAGAATTATATTCGTTCCGGCATGTCTCGTTGCTTCTTATGAAACGACTACCTGGCCAAAACTCTTTGAATTTGTAAGGCGACAGTTTCTCATTACACGCATAACAATTCCGGGAACATGGTGGTTTGGCCTTTTCAGCAATGTCTATTCTATCGCCGGACTATGGGGCGGTCTTGCCGCCGCCATTACCGCCGCCGCAACTCAGACTGCATCTCCATTATATTGGATGGTCCCACTGGTATTTGTGATCAGCCAGGAGTTACGGGCCATTCTGAGGCAAAAAATGATAGTAAAGCTAATGCCCGAAGACGCGGACCAATTGAAAAAAGCCATCAATGCCGATGTATTCGGAACATTCGTATGGTCATGGTTCCTGCTCGCCTGCATAATCACTTCGGCTTTCGGACGAACGATCACTTGGCGTGGGATCAAATACAAATTGATGAGTCCGACAGAGACAATAATCGTAGGATAAAATAGTCACGTCGCTTATTTCGCGTTCGCTTTTCCGACGAGCGCAACGCGATTCTTTCCGGTACGTTTGACTTCCAGCATCACTTTATCGGCTTGCTCGAATAGTTCACCTACGGTTTTGCCATCTTTCGGAAACGATGCTAATCCGCCGCTTATCGTAAGTTCGCCGCGACCTTCCGGTCCTAAGAAAGACAACTCCGCAGAGCAGACCTCTTTTCGGAATCGCTCTGCCATTATGTAAGCCTCAACCGGACGGCCCGAATCTGTGTTCCTTCGTTCGGACGCGGGTTTGACATCGTCTTTGTTATCACCTCCGCTTTGCTTATTATCTGATTTGTCCCAAAATACGACAGCGAATTCGTCTCCGCCTATTCGCCCGACAACGTCATGCTCGCGGCAGCAGCGGAGCATCATGATCGCTGCCTGCTTCAAGACATGATCGCCGACCGCATGACCGTAGGCATCGTTATAATGCTTAAAATCGTCAATGTCGAAAACCAGCAGCGTCACCCGAAGGCTCTGACTGTTCGACCGCTCGATGACCTGACTAAGGAACTCGCGAACGTAACGCCGATTCTTCAATCCGGTCAGATCGTCTTCGGTCGCCAGCTTCTCCAATTCTCTGATCTTCGCGTCACGATAATCGCTCTTGATCGCAACCAACGGCTCTTCGATCGTCTCCGTTTCTGTCAGACCTGCTTTTTGCCATAGCGTTTCGACATTGACCGGACAGATGAAGTAATCGCTCGCAGTACCTGTTGCCAAACGTCTTCGGCTAGTCAGATCGATCGCAGCCGGCTCCTGATGCATTTGTGCAAGAAGGAATATCTCAGCAGAAGAATTCACACGCCTAAGCGTTTGAAGAACAGATTGAAGTTTCCCGCCAAAACCACCCATGACGACAAAAATTGTGCGAAATTTCTCTTCGGAACATAACGTGATCGCGTCGAGCATGTTTCCGCACACACGGCAGTTAAAGTTGTTTATGGCTTCAGGGTTTGAAAACGCCACACTCGGATCCCCTACGAAAAGGACCGAGTTGGCGGTAATACTTATAATTTCTTTTGGCACAGTTTTCATTCACTACTCCCGTTCGCATTTACCCTGCCGGGCACAACGCGTCCATTTCGGCTCGCGTCAGGGCGAATTCTTTTTTATCAATATTCCTTTGTTCGCCGCCGCATTCTTCCTGCCCAGCGTTTTCTTCCTCGATCATTTCTGCCAGGATCGACTCTACGCCATTTACATCTGTCGCTATAAACGCCTTTGAATCGAGTACCTTGACTATCGTCTCGATATCGCAGCCGGCATTGCCATCTACAAAACAGCAGCATGTGGTATCATTGCGGTCGGCGCATATTTGAAGAAATCGCATATCTTCTACGCAAAGCTGGGCCGGGGAACCGATCACAAGAATTTTTCCACCGACCCGTCGACCCTCAATTATTGCAGCCAAAGCCGAATAAACATCTCCGCAGCAGGTCACACCAATACCGAGACTATTAAAAAGCCCCGTTACCTCTGAACCGAAATCGCCCACGGCAATCGCACAGATCTCATCTTTTGGTGTATTATTAAACATTTAACATCACCTTTAGCACTTCCAACTCCCTCATTATATCCGAATTAACGAAAATGTCAAGACAATTTCGACGGTTGACAGGATTACGCGGCCACAGCACTAAACAATACGAGAGAAATATGCCGATTGCGTATTATCCTGTTGACTATCCCCATCCATATAGATACTATACCCTTTCTTCTTCCGATAAGCTTGAGAAATCTGGTGTTTATGAGGTAGAAAATGTCCAATGGTAATAATAATGGTATACAGTTCTCATCCTTGTTTACCTCCGCTGAGGTGATCTGTCAGACAGATTCCACCGACCGCGACGTTATACTGATCGAGATGTTGCGGCTCCTGGCCTATGAAAAAGGTATCGGAAATGTTGACCATGCATACCACGACCTGTTAGAACGTGAAAATGAGATACCGTCGATAATAGCCCCCGGCATAGCCATACCTCACATCCGCATTGAAGCCCTCAAAGATATCGTCGTCTGCATAGCCACATCAACGCAAGGCATCATATACCCGAATAAGAAAGATAAACCTATCAAGCTGTTCATCTTGATCCTTGTCCCGAAAGATTCGCCCGGATCATATCTTCAGGCTCTAAGTTCTTTAGCTAAGATATGTCAGGACGAAACCACCCCCGAAGTTGTTTCGGAAATATCAACACCCGAAGATATCTGGAAATTCTTCGACCGAGGCGGCATGGTTCTTCCCGATCATGTACGCGCCTGCGATATCATGGATCCGGTAAAGATCAAGCTACAGGAAAACGACACTCTCAAACGTGCCATTGACCTGTTCGTTCATTACGAACTCACCGATCTGCCCGTTGTTGACAATGACGAAGAATTGATCGGTGTCGTAACAACATACCAATTGCTTCAGGTCTGCCTGCCCGACTACATCCTCTGGATGGACGACCTTTCGCCGATATTAAATTTCGAACCGTTTGCCGAGATTCTGCGAAAAGAAAGCAGCACATGGCTCGTCGAGATCATGACCGACGAATACGCAACAGTTGCCGAGAACGCCCCCGCGATCCAGATAGCCAAAGAAATAACGCGTCATCATACCGACCACGCATACGTCATCCGCGACCGAAAACTCATCGGTGTCGTTTCGCTCAGCAGTTTCCTTAACAAGATCCTTCGGGAGTAGATAATGCAAGTTTCAACTATTACAAAAAATGATTCTGCGGCAATGGCCTTCAGGATATTTATAATGCTCACCGTCAGCGCCCTTGTCGGCGTACTGGCCCATTCGGTCGGCTTGGAGAAACCGCAGATAATCTCATGCTCGATCTTCATTATGATCATCATGTCAACGCTGTTGTTCTGGAAGTTCCGTCTGGCGATCGCTTTCATCGGCATCGGTGCCCTGATGTGTACACGCGTTCTGGATCTGCCGACCTTCATCCACGAATGCAAACTCGACGTCATACTTTTTCTCGTAGGCATGATGGTCATCGTCGGAGTACTAAAAGAGCTTGGCCTGTTCACATGGATCATACAGCTTGTCATCGGCGCCCCAAAAATGAACGGTCCCCTATTCATAACGATCATAGTTTTCCTCGGCGCGTTCATGGCCTGTGCCGTCGATGAAGTAACATCGATAGTCTTTGTCGTAACGCTCATCTTCCAGGTCTGCGATACGCTCAAGTTGCGACCGATCCCATTCGTCATCATTGCCGTAATGGGAACCAATATAGGCTCAAGCGGAACAATGCTCGGCAACCCCGTCGGCATCCTCATTGGCCAGAACGCCATACCACCGCTAAACTTCGTCGATTTCGTCACATGGTCCTTCCCCATCATGATAGTAACCCTGACCCTGTCGCTTGGAGTACTCCTCTTCTGGTTCCGAAAGGACATCCAGGAGCTTTCCGAAAAACTCAAAACCAGACGAGAAATGGGCTTAGGGCTGGGCCCGCTAATTAAGATCCCATACCGCAGGGGACTCGGCATACTCGCTGCTGTCATCGGGATTATCTCCATGCATCACCAGATCGAAACCACACTTGGCCTGGCGCCCAACACGATATTGATCGTAGCCCCACTCGTGATCGCAGGCTTTCTCATGATCTGGAGGCACAGACGCGCACGCCACTACATCGAAGCCGACGTGGAATGGTGGACGCTTTTGTTCTTCATGATGCTGTTCGCCGTCGCCGGTACGCTCGAACACACGCAGGTAACCGCAGAGATCGCCGACCGCTTCCAGAATGTATTCGGAAACAATATCAACGTACTGACACCAGTGGTCATCGCCATTTCCGCTATCGGGTCGGCATTCGTTGACAACATTGTCTTCGTCGCCGCCTTTATGCCAGTCGTTAATAAGCTTGAACACACACCACTGCTCTGGGCACTGTTGCAGGGAGCTTGCCTTGGCGGAAACATAACAATGATAGGTTCCACCGCCAACATCGTCGCACTCGGTATGCTCGAAAAGAGATACCGCGTACATATCTACTTCCTCCAGTGGCTAAAAGTAGGCTCCATCGTCGGATTGATCTCATGCGTGATAGCATGGGGTGGCATCGCACTCCTGTCGCCCTACATGCCGACAAAAGCCCAGCGCATGGAAGCGGTATCATCGCATACGATTGATCATTCGGAAAACAGCGGCAGCGAAGACACCCCTGACCATTAGTCGCTAGCTGGTAACCGTTCAAGCATGGTTTTGGCTTGGGTAGCCAGTATGCTCTTTGGGTACATTTCAATAAATCCCGTCAGAATATCGCGGGCCTCAGTGAGGTATCGACTCTTCTCTTCTTCGCCGGTGGCAGGAACCTTCTGAAGCCGAATATTCAGCATAGCCAGTTCATACAACGCTTCGACTCCGCCATCGGTATTTGCGAATTTCTCGGAAAGCTCCTTTAGTTCCTTCGCCTTCAATTGCGAATCGCCATGCGGCAGGATACGGGCAAGCAGAAGATTATCGCGAAGCGGATCGTTCTTTTCGGTCTCGTCCAGCAGTGCATTTAGTTGCTCTGGATATTCAAGGCTGTGAGGATTCAAAAGGACGAACCTTGCAAGGCGATCCTCTGATTCTTTTGATTCGGTACGATTACCGACACCGATTAGAACGGTAAACTTCTGGATCTTTATGTTAAGCTCATTGAGTTTATGAACCGTCATAGCCGTCTGGGCCGGACGCGTAAAGGCGGTCAGGAAAGAACTCTCTGTCGTCTGTTTCTCCTGTAGATTTTTAAGGTGGCCCTTACCCATGGCAATAGCGACTTCACAGTGGTCCGTCGCCCTCGTAAAATCTCCCTGTCCCGCCAGATGAACCGCTATACGCCATCTTGCTTCAAGTGATTCCGCACTCTGGGGGAACTCTTTGTAAAGTTGGTACCATATAGGAAGTGTCTGCCGGTGCGGATAATCGCTGTAAAAGTGCAGAGTTTCGTCCTCAACGAAACTTCTCCCATCTGGGGTGTACTCGTTGACCATCGCTTTGTAGTACAGAGCGACTGATTTTTTTTTGCTCGCGCCACGCTTGTCAATAAACTTATCGTACTCATCCGTCAGCAGTTTGCGTTTCGCCTGGAAATTCACATCTTCAGGAACATTGAACCACGAAGGCCACTGCCCCTGAATCAGTTTGTCTTTGAGTTCGTCCTTTAGTTCCTCTCGCAGCAGCGACGGATCGATGGACCAGACCCCGACTTCAAGAAAACTCTGCGTTTCTGGTTCGCTCATCGCTTCTGTAATTATCTTCGACATATCGCGATCATGAAATTCATGCGCCGTTTCCGGGTTGTTCCCGGCCACATATAACTGGTAGTCAAGTTCCGAAGAGCTGATCTTACCCTCGAACAAGGCGAAAGCAATGCCAAGGACCACAAGCGTTACCGCCCATACCAAACCGGGTTTGTACCGCGTATAGTGTCCGATACCGATAACCGTACCGGCGATCGCAACGCCCGTAAACCATGAGCATATCCAGGGTGCGTATGAAAAACCGAACTTGATAGGGTCCGCCGCCGCAACACTGCCGTAAATCCCCCAATAGAGCATTTGAGGAGACATGCACAGTATGATGGCAATAAAGCGTGAACGAAAACGCAACGGTCTGCACGCCACAGCAATACAGCTTATCAGCAGAGAAAGACCGAACAGCGGAAGCTTTGCGAACACTACAACAGAAACTATCATCAGCAAACTGTACCGAAAGCTCAACAGTTGCGAGACAACCACCGGCCCCGCCGCAAGTATCCCCATAACAAGGCCCAACACAAATATTTGCCACGGGTATTCGTATATGCTGATAGGAGCAAGTATAATTTCGCCAAGGCACCACGAATCGCGGCCAAGTGCGTTTGCCAGACCAGGCAGAGCCGATGTCCCCGTTATTTTGGTCCAGAACAGCGATGCCAGAAGATAAACACCCATAGCCAGCAACCAACATCGTCTGACGTTAGAGTGGCTGTAGTGCAGAGTCGGACCAACAGTCATAAATGACTTTTGAGGTGCGGCAACTTTTTCGCCCGTGTTATCTGTCATCACAAAAAACCCGCTATCATAGTTAAAGGTATTAAGACGGTGCTTCTGTTGAATTATTTTGTGTTGTAATGGAGCATCGAGAATTCACATTTCTATGCGCGAATAATATCAGCTATCTTCATTAATCTGCTTGTGTTGTCACGTTCGGCTTCACTAAGCTTATTATAGATAAACTTGATCGTCTCGTGAAGTTCCGGTATTACCACATGTTCGAGAACATTTACGCGCCTGCGAGTTGTCTGAAGTTCCGTCGCTAACAACTGGGCCTGTTTCTCGCGTTCCGCAAGTTCTATCAGACTGTCGAAAGCTCTTTCCAGTGCCCGAAGTGCAACGTCGAGTTCGCCACTGGTCGTCGAAAAACCGTAACACATGATGTCGCCGGCGATCTCTTTTGCTAATTTCGGAACCTTTACGCTCATTATGCTTGCAAAGTTGATAGTAAGAGAGAATTTCTTCGTCGGAACTTCGATCGCTGCACGCATATCTTCCGGCTCCATAGTCGCACGAGCCATCATAAATCGCCGGCTTGTTTCAAGAAGCTCTTTTTCCACACGCTCACGAAGAGGTTTTATCGAAGTAGCGATCTTCACAAGCTGCCTGCATATCTCGTCGCGCTTCTGGCTGAGCAAACGGTGACCGCGAGAGGCAAGACCGACCCGCTTACGAAGCCGAAGCTGTTCCATTCGTGTTGCGTTAACATTTTCAAGCATATTAAAACCGATCACAATTATAAAATGCGCTTCTGTGCGCGGTTAAGTTTCTTTAGATTCCTGACCCTTACTCCTGAATCGCGGCATATACTTCGCGATCAGTTCGGTATCGATACGTTTAAGCTCCGTGTCCTCGAACATACTCAAAAGTTCCCATCCGAGATCAAGCGTCTGCTCGATGGTCCTGTTCTCGTAATAACCCTGGGAGATATATTTCTCCTCAAAGTCATTCGCAAAGGCCATATACTTCTGGTCCTCCGGAGAAAGAGCCGCTTCACCTAAAATAGTCGCAAGTTCCTGAGCTTCTTTACCGCGTGCGTAAGCGGCGTATAACTGGTTGTAAAGGTCCGCATGGTCTTCGCGTGTCTTACCAGGGCCGATACCTTTATCTTTCAAACGCGAAAGACTCGGCAACACGTCAATAGGTGGCGAGATCGCTTTACGGTGAAGGGGACGAGACATAATGATCTGGCCCTCGGTAATATAACCGGTAAGGTCAGGAACCGGGTGCGTCTTGTCATCTTCCGGCATCGTAAGGACCGGAACCATAGTGATCGAACCCTTCTTGCCCTTTAGACGTCCCGCACGTTCGTAGATCGTCGCAAGGTCGGTATAAAGGTAACCCGGATATCCCCTTCGTCCAGGCACTTCTTTTCTCGCCGCACTGATCTCACGCAGTGCCTCGCAGTAGTTTGTCATGTCGTTGAGGATCACAAGCACCTGCATATCCTCTTCAAAAGCCAGATACTCCGCAGCCGTAAGAGCCATACGCGGCGTCGCGATACGCTCGATAGCCGGATCGTTAGCAAGATTGATAAACATGACCGCACGTTCAATAGCTCCCGTTTCCGTCAGATCGTTGATGAAGAATTGTGCGGCTTCGAATGTAATACCCATCGCCGCGAACACAACCGCAAACTCCTCGCTTTCGCCAAGCACAGCCGCTTGCCGTGCCAATTGTGCGGTGATCTCGTCATGCGGAAGACCGGCACCGGAGAAGATCGGCAGCTTCTGTCCACGCACCAGCGGATTGAGACCGTCGATAGTCGAGATACCCGTCTGGATAAACTCATTGGGAAGATCGCGAGCATAAGGATTGATCGGGTTACCGTTAATGTTCAATTTCTTCGTAGGTATAATGGGCGGCCCGTCGTCATTGGGCTGACCGATACCGTTAAATACACGCCCGAGTATGTCCGGCGAAACAGCAAGTTCCATAGGCTTGCCTAAGAAACGAACCGTACTCTTCTGAACGTTAATACCCTCGGTCCCTTCGAACACCTGGACGAGAACTTTATCGCCTTCGACTTGAAGGATCTGTCCGTGGCGAACCGTACCGTCAACGATCTCAATATCGACTATATGACCGTACTTTGCGCCATCGACACCTTCGACCATCATCAACGGACCATAAATTTCCGAAACTGTTTGATACTCTTTAAGCATCTCTTACTCCCGCTAATATCTTTTTCTGTTCAGGACTTTTCGTCCGTAATTTTAAATTCATATAAACCGTGCGGCAAAACTCTTATGCCACAGGTGATAACAACTTCATCTGCTCGTCGATCGTATCGCGAATCGCAACGATCTTTGCTATATCGGCTTCTTCGACATAACTGGAACGCGTGATCTCTTCTCTTACAGCTAATGCGAAGATGTCCTTGGTATCGACACCGCTTTCAACGGCTGCAAGTCCCTGCTCCTGGAAGTGAAGAATAGCCTTCAAAATCTCAAACTGCTTGTCGATAGAGGTAAATGTATCGATCTTATGGAAAGCATTCTGATGGAGGTAGTCCTCGCGAATGCTCTTTGCAGTCTCCAGTGCCATACGATCCTTCGCCGAAATGGATTCGGCACCGACAAGTCTTACGATCTCGATAAGCTCGGCTTCCTGTTCAAGCAGGTTCATGCAATCCTGTGCCATCTTCGACATTTCTTCGCCTCGTTCGGAATCCTCAAAGCATCCCGGCAGATACTGACTATAGAACGAATAACTCGTCAGCCAATCGATAGCCGGAAAATGCCTCTGCTGAGCAAGACGTCCCTGAAGCGACCAGAACACCTTAACAACATGCAGCGTTGCCTGCACAACCGAGTCCGAAAGGTCGCCGCCCGGAGGACTTACCGCGCCAATGATCGAAAGTGCCCCTTCACGGTTCGGCGATCCTGCACATACGACCCTGCCCGCTCTTTCATAGAACGATGCGATCCTTGCACCGAGATAAGCCGGATAACCTTCCTCTGCCGGCATCTCTTCAAGTCGCGTCGATATCTCACGCATAGCCTCGGCCCATCGACTCGTGCTATCTGCCATCATCGCGACCGAGTAACCCATATCGCGGAAGTACTCCGCAAGAGTAATGCCCGT
>DRGS01000137.1 GCA_011053245.1 Phycisphaerales bacterium | reverse complement strand
CACTATCATCGAAGGCGGAGGCAAGACCTCTGACGTACAGGCACGCATCGAGCAGATCAAAAACGAGATCGATGCTTCGACGAGTGATTACGATGTTGAAAAGCTTCAGGAACGTCTTGCCAAGCTGGCAGGCGGTGTAGCAATGATCAATGTTGGCTCGGCGACCGAAGCTGAGATGAAAGAGAAAAAGGCCCGCGTAGAAGACGCTCTCCATGCCTGCCGCGCAGCCGTGGAAGAAGGCATCCTGCCGGGCGGCGGTGTTTCAGCACTTAAAGCCTTGCCGGTACTCGATAAGATCAAAGGCACCGGTGACGAAAAGATCGGCGTCGATATTATCAGAAGGGCCGTACTTGCCCCGATCAAGCAGATTGCGATCAACGCCGGTCTCGACGGCTCGATAATCGCACAGAAGGTTCTCGAATCCGATGAACTTAACTTCGGTTACGACGCCATGAATAAGAAGTTCGGCGACATGGTCAAGTTCGGTGTTATCGTTCCGACGAAGGTCGAAAGGACCGCCTTGCAAAATGCCGCATCGATTGCTTCGCTGCTGCTGACGACTGACGCTATTGTCAGTGAGATACCAGAGAAAAAAGAAGCACCCGCAATGCCTCCGGGCGGCGGAATGTACTAAGATATTGAATCGATAGGCTCCTGTAATGGGAGCCCGTTTTCTTTGAAAGGGTTTGTTGTGTTGAATTTTTTCTTATCGAATTTCAATGAAGCCTCAAGAGCTGTCGCCAAGGGCAGTTTTATAGTCGGTTTGTTCCTGATCGGTTTCGGAATGCTGATCTATTTCCTGAGGGGATTTTTCATAATCTTGGCAGCAGGGATATTCTTTATTGCGGGTTTTTCAGCGATCGGATATGCCATCCGGCTCTTTTGGTCGAGCAGGAAATCACATGGTGACGAAGCTGTCAGGAAAAATGTCACCATCCACCGTGACGAGCCTCAATAGTAACAACAACTTGCAAATGTAGCCAGCCGTCTTTTTAAACCATCGAAAAGTCGCACAATACAGTATCTGCGATCGGCAGGGCCTTTCGTGTAAGCGATATACTTTCAGCGCCATTTGCGTCGGTGTTTTCTTTCAGTAATCCAGATTCTAAATTCTGCGATATCGATTCTCCGAAAAGTTCTTTCAGGTCAAAGCCTGTTTGTGTTTTGAACTCCTTTAAGTTGATCCCATCAATTCTTCGCAGATTCAGCACTGCCGTTTGGCATGCGGTTTCAATCGGCGTAGATGTGTGAGATTCGGCTATGGGGCTGGCGCAGGATTCGACCATCTGTACATATTTTTTTATATCTGCGATGTTAGTATAGCGGTTGCCCTTGTAATATGAAGTTGCGCCGGGACCGATACCAATATACTGCGTGTTCGCCCAGTAGGTAAGGTTGTGCCGGCATCTGTAACCGGGGCAGGCAAAATTTGAAATCTCGTATTGTTCAAGGCCCGCGGCAGTTAATTCATCTATCACCAACTCATACATGTTGCGGTCTGTTTCTTCGTCGATGACGACTATCTCACCTGTGCGGCAAACTCGCTGCAATGGCGTGTTTTTTTCGTAGCTGAGACTGTACGCGGAGATATGTTCCGGTTTAAGCTGCAAAGCCGAATCTATGTTGTGCCTGAGTGAATTTAGAGTTGAGCCGGGGATAGCAAAAATAAGGTCAAGGCTTATATTAGTAAAGCCAGCCATGCGGGCGATATTTACAGCTTGGATCGTCGATTCGACAGAGTGCGCTCTTCCGAGAAAATCCAGCTCTTTCTGTAGAAAAGACTGGGCACCTATCGAAATGCGATTCACATTCAACTCATGTAAGCGATAAGCCAATTGTCGCGTCAGTTGGCCGGGATTGCACTCGACGGTAAATTCAGCGTCATCCCTCTGGAGAGATGCTAATTTTTCTACAAGCTGCAATAACAACTTTTCGTCCAGACATGTCGGGCTGCCACCGCCGATATAAATAGTTTCAAACATGGCAACATTGTATCGGCCAAACTCTGCGATCATTGCATTGATTGCCGCAACAGTATCATGGGTATCGACAGGCTCGGAATAAAATGAACAATAGTGGCATTTTGATGCACAGAAAGGAATATGAACGTATAGGCCTGATTTTGGCTTGGGACCGCAGGCAATTGATTGAGATTTTTTCATTCCTACTGCCTATACCTGCCCAGCTGGAAAATATTAAACAGAGTCATCTATTGAATCTGCTGTCTTTGCTATGCTCAACATCGGCGGTTCGCCAGCATTCTGACGCGATGTTCTGGAACGCAGCACCCTGCGATAGAACCACCTGAGGAACCCGCTGAATCCAAATCCGCAAAAGGAAAGAACCAGTGCACCCTGCAAGACATTACAAAGGAAAATAAGCCCCACGACTCCTACCGACCATAACAGGTGCGTCATCGGTTTTTTTCCCTTTAGATAATAATTTATCAAGTGAGGATAGCGTATCCTGCTTATCATGAGAATCGCGACACCGATAGCAACGAAAGGCAGGGAATATAAAATTATTTTTTCGCCCAGTTGGTAAACCGAATCGAATTCGGGCAGCATATCTTTGTAGAAAACGATCAGGCTTGCAATTATGCCCGCTGCAGCCGGAGTCGGTAGACCTATGAAGCTCATGTGATAGGTTTCATCTTCTTCGTTCTCAACATTAAATCTTGCCAAGCGTATCGCCGCGCAAGCCATATAAACAGCAGCGGCAAGCCAGATGAGCCTGCCCAGGAAACCGGCAATAAACGGTTCGGGATTAGCCAGTGCCAGCTTGCATTCCAATACCTTCATCATCAGAAAAGCAGGAGCAACTCCGAAGCTTATCATATCGCAGAGGCTGTCAAGCTGTCCGCCGAAACTCGATGTGGTCTGACTCATTCGTGCAACACGTCCGTCGAGCATGTCAGCGACCATCGCGATGAAGATCAGGTAGCCCGCCCATGCGAAGTTGGAAAGATCAATCCGGTAAAAAGATGAACTGTCAATGCCCTTGCTGGCAAAACCGATAGCTGCGAAACCGCATATCCCGTTGAGCAAGGTTATCAGTGAAGGTAAAATGGTGATATACTTCAGCCTCTGGCGTCGGACACGCCTTAAGAGATTTCGCTTTCTTGCTTTTGACTGTGACATTTTTCATACCTCACAAGCAGTGTTAATCCCGCCTTGACCTTGTCGCCTGGCTTTACGAGACACTTGGTATTTTCGTTTATCGGTAAATATAACTCTGTTCTTGAACCAAATTTTATCATACCGAACCTCTGACCGCAAGAAAATTCCTGTCCCTTTTCTGCATCACAGACTATCCTTCTGGCGATTGCCCCGGATATCTGGCGAACCAGCAGTTTGTCCTTTGGAAAGTCCAGACGTCTCATCGCAATGTCATTTGACTCGTTGACGCGGCCGCATTCGGAACTCATTGCGTTCCTGAATTCGCCCTTTTTGTACCGGATGTCATCTATCACTACCGCACACGGCATGCGATTGATGTGAACATTGAAGATGTTTAAGAAGATGCCTATCCTGAGTGCCTTGCCGCCTATAGGGCTGTTCTCTTCGACAATCTCGATATCCTTAACCATACCATCGGCAGGTGAGATCAGGATGTTCTTATCCTCGGATACCTTTCGTTCCGGATCGCGAAAAAAGGCAAGAGCCCAGCCAAGAACCATCAATAAGATTAGTTCCCCGCCGCCTATCGACAACCATGCATTCGGCCCTGCGCCCTGTCCGTCAGTATATATAGACAGGATCACGATCAGATAACAGATCATCAACCCGAGCACGATCACTGGAAAGATAGCAACCTGCGGCATCCCATATTTTGTCAGAGGTATTCTCATGACAGTTATGATAGGACAATTTGCTCATACAATCAACTGCCAAATACTGCTTGGTCGTTCTTTATCTCAGCGACGATACCCCTTGTCTTAGAGGATTGACTGTCGTGAGCGGCTTTGAATTGTTCTTTTGATCCGGCATTATTGCGTTTGAAAAGTTCATTTCCAATAACGATCTCGCGTAATGCCTCGGATTTTTTCCTGGCCTGTTTCAAAAAACCGCTGGCCTTTACGCCATATATGCCCCCGAACAATGCCGCCAAGCCGATGCCTAAGTCAATCGCCCCGTCGGTTATTGTCCAGAAGTCAGGCCGCTGAGCAGAATACTTTGCGGCGTTTCGTGCGATTGTATAGTTGCTGCCAGCAAGGATGTCATCAACGTTTTCGGCAGGCGGAAACTCTTTCGGTAAACCGTAATCGACACTGAAGGCTCTGCTTTGTATTTCACAAAGCTTTGTCAGATCGCTTAATGTTTCAAGATCTTCTTGATCTTCCGCGATGTCCGCAGCCAATTGGGCCGTACGATTGTGCAGCCATGCATTCTGTTTTTGTGTCTCACCCGGAGCAAACCGCAATGTGTCGCAACCGGAAAGAATAACCACTAATAATGAGGCCAACATCAAATTCTTTTTCATAACCATCCTCCTGTTAATCCGAACTATCAATATTTTTTTCAATCGCTCTTAAGCGATATTCATAGGCTATGCTGGTCGCAGAGATCGCTTCTTGTCTGCGTTGAAAATCTTTCTGGCACTGGAGCAGCAGATCCACGTCTTTCTGTAAAAAATCGAGTTGCCGCTGCAAATTAACCCAACTGCCAATGATCAATGACGCCAGAAGGATCAATTGGATCAGTACAGAAAGATTTACCTGCCGATTAAACTGCCAATTTCCGGGATTTTGCTTAGCCATCTAATATCGTCTCCGCGATACTTTCATTTCCGTACATTGATCGCTAAAATTTATCTTAACTCGTTCTATATGGAAAACACTCCGGCTGTCAGTGCGAATCCCGGCGATATCCCTGCTTTCCGGATTGCTGACAACCTTGTCGCCAACATGATAATCCAGCATAGATATTGGCATTTCGATATCACTTGTCTCTATGACATCATGATCATTCTCTGCAAGCCAACGCATTTGCCCCATCAACGCATCACCGTCATCGATGTTGTCCTTTGAATCCTGAGCGTAGAAAATACTTTTGCCGGATATCTTACTAAACTTAAATTCCGAAGAATTCGTTGCAACGTGATCGACCACCTCGCATGCGGAATCCACAGGACCATTGGCCACTTGTCTCTTTAGTCTCCTGTCACTTTGAACCGCTGCTGTTATTCTAAAACGCAAAGTATCACCTGTCACCGCCGCCCAAAATGTACCGTCAAACTCATCAACACTAAGCCATATTCCACACTCATCGGCCAGAATATCGAAGCTATCGATATATTGCTGCCAGGTCGAACCGTTATCATAGGATACTTCAAGATAACATCCATGTGACTGTCCCGCACTGTCGGTGCTTATCGTTTCGATAAATCGTCTTTTTTTAGGAAGATATCTGCTCGTCTCAAAAATAAACGAAAAATCAAAAGCATCGCCCTGATTGTAAGGTGCGATACTGTAATTGCCGGCTTCATTCAGGCACCACTTCCGATAAACGTCCCGCACGCTTTCAAAAGCAGAATTGGTAGAAGGCGAATAATCGCTCTGCTGGCCCCCTTCGAGACCGGGATCCCACGCCTTGACCAGATCGAACGTTGCCTCAAATATCTTAAAATCACCCAAACCGATAAATCTGTGCGTTACCGGCCATAAGTTCTTTTTGCTCTTCAAACGCCAGACATTTGTCCTCGATATACTAAGTGTATCGCCATCGAACTGACGGTTCAATTCGACCTCTCTGCCCAATGACGGTTTATAGAAAACGATGCTTTGCCTGGGGCCAACAATCTCCGATCTGGATACTATTTTATAATCTACGCCTGCATCCTCGCAGCATTTACCGAGAGCCTTTGCAAGATCAAACCCTTCTACGTCGGTCTCATTGATAACGCAATTGTTCGTTACCGCCTCAATCTGGGCCAAATCCGGAACCTGTAGCGACCCCAAAGGCAAATATTCACTGAGCAAATATATTGTCGCTTCTGCGCAGGTCCATGGTCGCTCAATTACTTCCTCAGCCGCAAACACCCGGCAACTCTTGCCCTCATAACTGACTAACTGACTTGACGCGTTACCCTGACTGTCTTTATTGAATACCGCCTCGATACCATCTACGAAAAGTGACTCGCCGGCTCCCGTTGCTATTCGACTGCCATAAACGGTAATGCGTTCAAGCACAGCGCCAAAGTCTCTTGCCGTGATCTCAATTACTTCTCCATTACCATCTATGGTCCTGTCGATCTGTTCGACCTGTCCATCAAATACGGCGACCGACTCAGCTTCCACATCGCCTGTGCCGCCATCATACAATCGGCACACCGTAATCGACTTACCCATACCCACAATTGTTTCAAAACGCTCACCGTCGACAATTTCCAAACCATCATATCCGGCCATGTTATACTTGAACTTTGCATACCCGAACTCCGGAAAAGGAGCTCGGACGATCTCAATAGTCTCCAGAAATGGACACAACTGCCCCTCTAAAAAGACTGCCAACCGCCCCACCGGTATTGTCATCTCATCCTGAATGGGTTGATAAAAATCGATTCGATTTGACATCTGTTACTCCACTGTTTTACAAATTACTTTCAATTCGCACACTCTCAACCGCTGCTGGCTTTTCGTCACTGATACCGACCTGAACAAACCCAAGGTCGCCGTTTTCTTTTCCGCTGACCGAAACCGTTCTTATGCAATATCTGTACACGCCCTTTGCAAGCACTTCGCTATCAAAGCTGTAATATCTTGGCCCTGAGTAAGCAACTGTACTGATAATGTTGTCATAATCAATTTCACCGGCCCCACCATCGCTGTAAACATTAAACTGAGCAACTTCTTCCGATTGATTTATGGGGGCGTAATACCATGTGAGCCTGCACACAGATCCGCTCACCTGCCTGCCTTTGATCTCAAATATAGCGTTACAGCCGGACTCAACGACTAAATCACCGTTGTCGTCAAAAACAACTTTCACGACTGCTCCGAAAGTATGCTCTTCATACCCGCAGAAGTTCGCCAGCCTGATCGCATAGAAATATATCTCACCGGGCTGATGCTCTTGTCCAGAAATGATCGAACCTGGATCTGAGGTGCTTACATTGATCAACTTCGACCAGTCGATCAATGGCAAATCTTCACCGCGATACAAATTTCGGCACCCCGATATCCTCGGCCAGAAGTCCCCCCCTGTAATACCCATCCCGAGCTTGATACCATTAGCCGAGTCACCTTCATACAAACTGTCAAAAAACTTTGTGTCCATATTAGCTGCTTGCCCCCGGAATTCTTTCCAACGTAGCGGCCGAATCAGTAATACCGAGTTTAAGGATCGTATCGCCACTGTCATTTTTCAGCAGCATGTCACCCGTAAGCTTATCCTGACTCATATTGCTTACTAATCTGCTTAAAGCATAAAAGTCCAGCCGCACTTCAACGGGAATATATTTTTCCACATTGGCCAGATTGTTTACTCCGTCCTTATCGGCATCGATCACCCCGATAAGATCGCCTTCGTCAAACGGTGCCGTACCATATGCCACACTAAACTTATACCAACCGCCGCCAATCTCACTGATTGCTGGAGCACTGAGAGATTTATCACTGCCGTCAATTGTCTTGAGACTCTCAAAATCCATCTCCGTTGACGCACCCGTCAAAGGCTGGCCGTCTTTCGCTACATAAAAAGGTATTTCAATTGCCGTGTTTGCCATTTGTCAATTCCTGTTATTAAACTGATAACTTTATTGAATGTCATATTATTGTCTGCACTAACAGATCATCTACTATCGAGTTATCCCAAGCCTGGCCATTTTCACCATGCGTCCAGAGCTTGCAAATTGATATTCTTGTAGTATTGCTCCGATTTGTGCAGGCTTTCCCGTCAATCCGTCAAGGCCGCCATGTAAAACTATTGGGTTTCTCGGACGAAAATCCTCATTGGCAATATCCTTGCAATCCGGGTCTATCTCAA
Source organism: Phycisphaerales bacterium (assembly GCA_011053245.1). The sequence goes on along the minus strand of DRGS01000137.1, from coordinate 4,658 downwards.
GATTGTTTTTGGTTACCCCGGGTGCGGTACTGCCGTATATATTCGTAAAACCGCCAGCTCGGTACGAACAGTTATTGGCTATATTGACTGCGGTGCCACCAATGCCGGCGTGAGACCACGCGGTCTTGTCTGCCACAGGCAATATAAGATTGTTAAGGAAATGCACCTGGCTCCAATTTACCGTTGCACTTACCCATCCGTTGTAGAATGCCGCACCGCTATTATTATACGATGTGTTATTTAGGGCCACACATGTTGTTATCGAATCACTAATTCCAAACAAGATAGATTTCCTGTTATTCACGAATAAATTATTAAAGATTAAACCGCCATCCAGACAAAGCATATCTTTCTCGGTTTGCCCGACAAAGACATTGTTGTAAATCGTATTCATTGAAGTATTATACATCCTAATAAACTGATCTGAACCTGTATATGTAGAACCATCAAAATAGCAATCGAAGATCGAAGCGTAATATCCTTTGTGGATATCAACTGCACGAGAACTATACGCCCCGGAAAAAACGCAGTGCTCTAACACCCAGCCCCTACAAAAGTCGTAACCATAAAATCCGGTTACGGCGCCTTTGATGTGTAAGTTCGACAAAAGAATATTGTATTGCCCACTTATGTCTATTGTAAATCCTGACGTTTGGTTGTCATACAAAACAAAAGCATTGGCATCAATGCCGTTTAGATAAGCATCGTATGGACTTTGATAATACTCTCCTCCGCTATCCATGTCGCCGGGAACTTCATTATAGCCCCTAACGCAAAGGCGGGTCCCCTTGTGTGGTGTCCCTCCGCATCCAAAAACAACTGCGGAAGTAAATGTTTCATTTTTGTTCGTGTAAATATTTACATGGTAACTCGTAGCGTCAAGCACTCCTGAAGATACAGCATTAGGTAAACTGTCAAATGCCCCTCCAATGGTAACGGCACTGTTGGTATTGTTTCCTGTGTAAGCTAAACCTGAAACCGTAATATGGGTGCTGTCGGGTACATCTGTAATTTCATATTTGCCTGAAAGAATTCCCGTACCGGCTATATATGCAACCATACCGGCTTCGACCCCGGTTGAATCTGTAACAGTAAACTGTTTAGTTGAACCGGTATAAGTAAGATTGGTCAAAGCAAACTTAGCTTCGCCGTTAACCCCCATTAGCTTGTTCAGAGCATTTTGCTTATCTGTCTTTGTAGGATTTGCGCCAACTTCACTCTCCCACCAGGTTCGTGTGCAACCGCCTGGACTTGTCAGCCCAGCCTTAGTGCCCTGGCCACCTATAAAGAAAATTGAATCTGCTGTCCCAAAAATGTTAGCCATCGATTAACCCTTCAGCCTCAAAATTATTATACCATCACCTTCATATTCACCGGTTGCATTCGGAAAGTCTGCTGCGATACTATTGATCACATTTTGAATTGCCATGTCTGCTTCGTTCTTTTCGAGCCGTTTTTTTAATTGCCTGCGAATATTGCTTACGACCGCTTCACAAATATCATCGCTGATACCTGAACCTTGGATAAGGCTCCTGATTTGTTGAGAAGTCAGACTTTCAATATCTGCCGCTTTTAACTTTTGATTTTCGGCATATGTTTTCAACTTGTCATATATAGTAGCATACAATGAGATACCCTTTCGTTCTCGATCATTCAGCGCTAATACACGCCGAAATTCTTTACTCCTTACGCCTCTTCGCTCCAGAAGCCGCCCTTTGAAGTAACGGCCCAGTCGCCGTTTGAGTCCGCAATTAATGCAATACACTCACCTACAGCATCGGCCCATTTATATTTATCCGCCGTCTGCCCACTTGTATCGCGTATAGTAGCCGTACCGGGATCAACCCTGAATTGCTGAGCATCCTGCACACAAAATGTAAATGCCGTCCCCGCAGAAGCAGACGCAGGAAGAGTAACTGTGACTGTTCCTGTTGCGCCTCGATTGGTATGAATACTTCCGCTCTCTGCTTCAGTAAGCGTGTCGCCACTTGTGTGTGCTTCAATAACAACACTGCCTCCGCCGGAAGGGACCGCTATACTGTGATGGTCCCTTGCGTCAGTTATTGAAGCTATCTCGCCGCTGGAAGTCGTAACAATTGCCAATCTGACATGCCGTAAACCGCTCATGTCCGGCCATGCACTATACTCGTTGGTTACCAGATTTCCTGAAGAGTCAATGTAAACGTATATGTTTGCCTTGTCATCAGCTAACAGGTTCCCGGATGACCCGGCGTAACTGATAAGATCCGCACCCAGCCAGAACTTGCCGCTTTTGACACCGACATCCAGCCCCCCTTCATCGAAGACACGCAGGTCATTGCCCCGTCTTGCCGCAAGAAGCAGACGATAAAGCAGCTTGCGAAAATGAAGATAATAAGGTGCCGTCCCCGTAGGGATATACTCAACACCGGTCTCGCTGTCACCTGTTATGTTCAATAGATCGTTATCGGATGGATATACTTCCGCCATGTTCTTGTCCTCACTAATATTATTTGAATTTTTAATTTATCGTCAATACGAGTTGATCTTGCGCTTTATCATAGCTACCGACTTTTAGTTCGTTTATACTGGCCACAGCGTTGACTAATACAACAGTTTCACTTTCAACTGCCCCCTCATCGCTATTACCGAAGGTATCCGTTATCTTAACAGCGAACTTGTAAACACCGCTTTGCAGCTCAGGACTCTCCCAGACGATTTCATCTGCGTCAAAACCAAACTCACCATAACCTAAACTCCCTCGGCCAAATCCCACGGCTCCACTGCCGTCAAATCCAAAATCACTTCTCCCAAACCCGCTCAGACCAAAACCGCATTTATCTTGCCACGTCGGCCACAAGAAGATCGGTTCGGAGTTAATTGCAGTCTGATAATCGATCTGCCCCGTCATGTTGTCAGAAAAAACATCCGCTCTTCCATAAAATGGCAAAGAGATACTTCTTGAAAATCTCACCCTCACCCTTGACGAAACTCCCGATTTCTCAAGCGAATCACCGAAGTCAACTAAGCTCTCAGCAGGTTCAGCCGCAAATACCTCTATCCTGGAAGAAACTGACTTCATCGACTTGACCGATACAACCATCGACCTCGCCATATGATCTGTCGTCACACCTGCAAACTCGCCGTCAACATATACTTGGTAGAGCTTGTCTTCGTGCTCTGAGTTCCATTTCACAAGAACACTCGCCGGCTCATTAACTGTCCTGCCGTCGCTTCCGACACCAGCCGCAAGCCCATGCGCTCTAACTCTATTTATACCGCTGCTTATAAGACCCATTTTAAGTTCTCAATTGAGTATAAAGAATACTAAACTCACACCATACATCCATGCCGCTAAAGCACTTTTCATCGGCTTCAAACAAATCCACTCTGAGATCACCAAACACTCTCCCATCTGACAGAACCAACGAATGACTCTGCCCGTCCATCAATGCGGAAATGTTTTTTAGCTTATCGTAAATAGCCTCATCACTGACTGCCCGCAGAACACCTTTTTGGAAGACTTCTCTTCCTCGCAGACCCATGTCGATACTAAGCACACCGTCCAAACCGGCCACATTTCTCTCTGTCGTATCACGACGCCAGCTTTCGACTTTCAGTTCCAACTGATCAAATTCGATTGTACTGTCTATTGTTGCTCGCATTACAAACAACTCCCTGAATTAATCTCTAAAGATCCGGATGCTTCCGCCAACTCTGTTGATCTCACCATTACCGTCTCCGTCAGCATCTATACTTATACGACACCTCTCCCTGGCCTTTTCGAACAGCTTCTGGTAATGCAGACTCTTCTGCCAGAACCCGTGCTCGTCTTCCGACCTGCTCCCAAGGGTGGCGTAAATACCGGCGATTACCGCATACACTGCCGCCTGTCGAAGCACTTCGGTATCAACCACATCCTCGACTCCATACTCACTGTTGGGATTGCCCGGTTGAATACCGAAATATCTTGTCAGTTCAAAGAAAACCGTATTGGCCTGTGGCCCGAAAGTGCTGACACGATAAGATATATTGCTGTTATCGCCAGGCGCTACGGCACTTGCCTGACTGTCCTCTCTCAACACCGATATCGTAAGCTCGCCCGCCGAATCAACACTAACTATCTCGTATACACCATCAAGATTACCATCGTCACTTCGCAGATAGATCACGCCGCCACCGCTTACCGATAAAGCCGTAAAATCATTACCACTCTGACTGAAACTTGTCCCGCTCAGTACCCCGTCTTTCCCCTCGCATAAAACCTGCCATGGGAAATACAACTTGCTGAACAATATTGCTTCATGTTTCAAAATATCACGATCTTGTGAAAATACTGCCATAACCATAACCTTTCGGTAAGATGCGGCAGCAGACAAAACACCTGTCTGCTGCCGCGATCACAAATCTCTTATTTGGATATTAAGTCGTACTGAGACCTCTTATCAAACCGTGTGCAGCCTCGTTCTTAAGCTCCAGCGTATACTCGCCGATCAACTCGCCGCACTCATAGTCACCGCTGCTCGCAAGTGGCTTAAAGTGGAAACTACGCCCTGCCAACGGTAGAACGCTAACACGCGAAGAGTCAAGCATCAGCACTGCATCCTGAGCCATCCAACGGCTTGCGATTATCTTGCATACCCCGAAATCGCTCTCATATAGGCTCACCACATCACGAT
>DRGS01000136.1 GCA_011053245.1 Phycisphaerales bacterium | reverse complement strand
TTATCGCTGCGCCGCGGAATGGTACTATCTCGCAAACCGTTGTTATAAACCGTTTTTTCGATGAAATTATTCAAGGCGATCGCCTGATCGCTCGTAAGGTCCAGATGCGATTCGAAAGGAGGTAGTTGGGCGACGGCTAAATGACCGGGCTGCGAAACGTCCCTGACTTCCGGCTTTGGAGCAAAGATCGCCGGCAAAGTCGGTTTTACGAAGAAGGGCTTGTCTCCGTCGCTATCCAGAGGCATTACAATATTTAGCACCACCCAGGCGAGTATGCCAATAGGAACGAGGAACATCGCCGCAGCCGTCAGGAACTTGCGAAACATCAGGTGGCGAACGCCGGCGGAGTCATCATGGTAAGCTGGACGCTCATTGAGTATCGATTTCCTCTCCAGAGCCACCTTAACATCGTCGAGCAGTCCTTCCGGTGCCGGAACTATGGGCAACGCGCCTAGAAGCTGCTTTTGTCTTTTCAACTGGTTCAATCTTTGCGACAACTCGCTGTCATGCTGGATAAGACGCTTTACCTCGGTACGCTGTCGCTGCGAAAGTTCTCCGTCAATATAACCGCTCAGCAGTTCATCAATTTCCAGTTTACTTTTCTCGCTCATTATACCACCTGTCATTAAAAGGTTTCACACACAAACATCTTTCAGGTTTACACCACAATACCCTGTAATATCTGCCGCAGATTCTCACGAGCCCTGCTCAGCCTGCTCTTTACCGTGCCCAATTCTATCTCCAACGCCTCACTGATCTCGGCGTACGACATTCCTTCAATATCCCGCAAAACGACAACCGCTCGCTGCGGATCATCCAGCCTTAACAAAGCCTCCATAGCGATCCGCCCGATCTCTTTATCCCGAGCGGCCACCAAAGGATCAACAGCACTGTCATCAGCCAAAAACGCGCCCAACTGCCCCCTGACGCCATCCTGCCCCGGCCCGACAGCGGCATCCAACGACCGCATGCCTAACCTCACCTTCCGCTTGCAGTAATTCAAACTCAGGTTAACCGCCACACGGAACAGCCATGTATAAAAAGCACTTTGGCCCCTGAACGTATCGATCTTTTCTATACATTTGACAAATGTATCCTGAGTTAGTTCCGCGGCATCGTCAGAATTTGAACAGATCTTGAAAATAACATTGTAAACCCTGTCCTGATACTTCACTATCAGCCGCCCCATCGCCGCAGAATCCCCCTGCTGGCACTGGCGAACCAGCACAGTGTCATCAATACTTATTTTTTCGAGTTGCTTGTCCATTTGCACCGATTGAGACTTGTCAATATTTCAGGTGATAATTATTGTATAACCGCTTGCCGGATGTCGTGGTAAACATTACCTGCACAACATAGCCAGCCGGTCTCACCGGGCCGAATTCAAAGTCGAGATCAAACTGATATGCCCTCAGGAAATCCCGCCAGCTAGCGTTGTTTTCTACCGGATCCAGAAGTTTGATGTCCTCCCAAAGCTTTAACCGTTTGCCCATGGGATTCGAGGATCGCGGAACGAACTGATACAGCTCGAATCTGAACACGCCCGGAGCTTTTATCCTGACCCCCTCCGAATCCAGCACATCGACATAAACCCGCAACGTTGCTCTATTTGCATTATCTTCGTCCGGCACGATCCCGGTAAGCCCCATGATACTCACACTCGACGCGGTATACGCAGAGAGTATATCAAGCTTCCTGCCCGAAGGCGTAGAAGACGGCCGCCTCTCCTGCTCACAGCCGGCAGAAACCAAAAGGCCCAAAAGAACTATCAATAAAATCGTGTTGCGTTTCGGCATAACCCATAATTCAAAATTAAAAACTCAAAACTAATAATTTAATCGCCGCGGTCCGGCGATTACAGGTCTTCATCCAGAAGATGCCCGAATTTATCCTTCTTCGTCCGAAGATAATCAATGTTGTGCTCGCCCGGCTCGGCAATAAGCGGTATCTGCTCGGCGACCTTTATACCGTAAACCTCAAGGCGACTGACCTTTTTCGGATTATTCGTAAGTATTCTCACATTCCGCAATCCGAGGTCATGACATATCTGCGCCCCAATACCATAATCGCGTTTGTCCGCCATGAACCCGAGTTTCAGATTCGCGTCGACCGTGTCAAGCCCTTCTTCCTGCAGCTTATAGGCATGGAGTTTATTCGCCAATCCGATGCCGCGTCCTTCCTGCCGCAGATACACGAGCGCACCCAAGCCTTCCTTCTCGATCATCTTCATAGCCGATATGAGTTGATAACCGCACTCACACCTTTGCGAATGAAACAGATCCCCGGTCATGCACTCCGAATGAACGCGTATCAGAACCGGCTCGTCATGTACGATCACATTGCCCGCTTCGTCCAGATCGCCGACCCCGCCTTTACAAAGAGCAAGATGCGGTTCTGCTGCACCGGGGCTATCGTAACCGATCAGCTTAAAATCGCCATAGTCCGTTGGCAGATTTACCGTCTGGATACGCTTTACCTGATGCTCGCGCTGCAAGCGATACTCGATGATCTTGGCAACGGAGGTTATCTTGAGTTTGTGCTTGGCGCAGTATTTCAGCAGTTCCGGAACCCGGGCCATCGACCCGTCATCGTTTATTATCTCGCAGATAACTCCCGCAGGTTTCATCTGCGCAAGCCTCATCAGGTCAACAGCTCCTTCGGTCTGCCCCGCCCGAACCAAGGTTCCCCCGTCCCTTGCCCGAAGCGGAAAGATATGCCCCGGCCTGGCAAGGTCGCCCGGCTTGGTTCCATCGGCTGCCGTCACCCGTATCGTATGGGCACGGTCCGCTGCGCTTATCCCGGTCGTAATACCTTCGCTGGCGTCAATGCTCACGGTAAACGCCGTCCCGAGTGCCGCAGTATTTTCAGGTGCCTGAGCGTGAAGCGACAGGCTATCGCACTTTTCCTCCGTAAGAGGAACACAGATCAGACCCCGTCCATGCGTTGCCATAAAGTTTACCGTCGCGGCAGTGACCGCCTCGGCAGCCGCAACCAGATCGCCCTCATTCTCACGGTCCTCGTCATCGACCAGAACGATCATCTTCCCTTGCTTGAGATCCGCAAGAATTTCCGGAATTTCACTAAATTCAACCATTTTATATTCTCAACTGTACGATTACATTATCAAACCACGCAATATAACCCATTCACCCCCAAATGTAAACAGAAGTCGAAAAAAGCATACGCTCCCACCAAACAGCAAACAAGTCATGGCCGGTCGCCAGGAATCCCTCTAAATCGCCCTTCCCCCGTCAACCGCAAGCACCTGTCCGGTTATATAGTCACTTTCCAGCAGGAACACCACAGCATTCGCTCCATCGCTCGGCTGACCTGTCCGACCTGCCGGAATAAACCCCACCTGCCTTTTCTTGTCAATTCGGCGGCGGTTTTCAAGCGGCAGGCGATAGCGGAGGTTGACCTTGCGAGTATCGAAGAGGTGCTGAATACGAATCTTGTCGGACCGATCCTTGTGAGCAAACGCTTTGCTGAACTTTTGGACCGGCCTGCCGATTGCGATGAGCCGGTTGGTAAGATCGTGAATATCTCGGATGTCGGTGCGATCAAGCCATGGGCGGAGTACAGCGTTTACTGCGCATCGAAGGCGGGGCTGGTGGCTGTGACGAAGGCGATGGCGAAAGAGCTTGCTCCGGGTGTGTGTGTAAATTCGGTTGCTCCGGGGGTGATCACCTGGCCGGACGGTTTCACTGAGGAGGACAAGAAAAGGCAGTTGGGGTTTATTCCGGCAGGTCGGACAGGTCAGCCGAGCGATGTAGCGAATGCTGTGGTGTTCCTGCTGGAAAGTGACTATATAACCG
>DRGS01000135.1 GCA_011053245.1 Phycisphaerales bacterium | reverse complement strand
GATCTGCGCCTGTGGGGACGGCGGCGGCTACGGTTTGGGCGAATTGTTTGCTGTATCTTAGTTTGCTCTGGGGGACGGCGAAGAAACTATAACCGGTCATCATCAGGACGCAGTAACCTGCGATGATGGTTGCGAAGCCTGCGGCAAATGGATCGTAGCAAGCGGAAAACTAATGGAAGAACTAACCAAAGACGGAAGATTCAAAACAGCCAACTCCTGGCCAGCCATAAACCTCGAAAAAGACAAAATCGTACCCGCCGCAATATTTCATAAGGAATAATAGCCAAAGATATGGTGGCCCAACCTTCCTGGATTACTTCTTTAATGTTATTCTCTGTCAGGATTTAAACTTAACAGCCGTTCTTTTAGAACACCAAACCCATTTAGAAGACCCAATTCTGATTTTCCTATTTTAAGTTTTTTGCTATTACTTAAATAAATCACCAAGTTATTCTCTCTGTCCTCAATGCAAAGAATATCTTTCAATTCGATTTTAACGATACGATCATACGAACTTCCTAAAGTAAAGTTCCATTTTAGATATTGATCTGAAAACCGAAAGAATGACCCCCGTTTATTAAGATCTATTGCGCTCTGGATAGAACCCACTATTATTATTATGATCGCAATAACAGTTATGATGTTAATGTGTGGGCTATCGCCATATAAAACCGCAGGAAGCAAAGATGCATATCCTACATTCAGCATTATAAAGCATCCTTCAGTTAATTGATAAGGCTTATTAGTCCTAAATAAATCCTCACTTTTGCCATTAACTTTAAAAGAGTAGCTTTTTTTTAGTCTCCACAACAAAAAATTATGGCTCACATGGAGTATCATAGCGCCTGCAATAAAAATCAATATGTCCATTTGCAAAATACTCCTTTACTCTCCATTTTTTGCCCATGCGGTCAGTAGTTTGGCTTTCTTCTCCTCGCAGCCAGTACATCCGAGCGAGCCTTTACTTTGCGTTTGAGGCTTGCAGCGTTTTCCGGCGGGTCTCCGCCCATGTATGCATTTAGGAGGAGGTCCTTTAGGTCTATATCGAAATATTCGTCCAGTAAGCTGTAATCGAGAGCGCCGAGGTTTTTGTATTGCAGTTTTTTGTTCTTTACGTTTACGCTCATCCGGTGCAGGTCTATGACGGCGAATTCGTACTCATCGGTTTCGGTTTTTTCATCTTTTATAAAGAAGTGCCACACATACATATCCGGCATACTGATCTTCGCATCGTGTATCTTACGCGCCGTCTTTCCGAGTGAAATGGCTATCCTTTCCTTTTCAACTCGTTCCAGCCCGCTCCATTTTTCTCCGATAAAGTCCGTCAGGCACACGCCCTTGATCTCCTCGGTAACGAATATCGACCGCTTCTCGATCCCGCAGACAAGCTCTTCGCCATAACAAGCCGGATGATATGTATCGACACCGTTTTCCAGCAGAAGATTAGCATTGTTCCATTCGCACCGCCCCTGCGAACATATATATCCGAAGTTGCGAAACGTAAACAACATATCCTTATAATGCGGACTGTCAAAGCGTTTTACGAAAAACCGCCGCTGGCCCCCATCGTCATCGAGAGTAAACGTAAGGACGCTTCGTTTTTTATTCTGGTTTATTACCTCACCGCCCAGATGTTGAAAGAAATCGTCAAAACTCCTCAGTCCGTGCTTTTCAAAAAACTTCTCAAAGCCAATAGCAAATTCCATCTTTATCATTTTTTCTTCACCGTCTTCTTAGTAAGAGTCTCCATGAACTGTTTCTCCTTCTTGGTCGCCGACTTACCCTTTATCTTTTCAAGTACATCGACCGCTTCGCTTGCGCCATAGCCCTTTGCCTTAATAAGCCACGCCGCTGTAAGCATAGAAACCCGCTTCCTGCCGCTGCTGGAGTGCAATAGAACCGGCAAGTTCTTCTTGTCCGCCATCACCTGCATAAATTCCCTCTGAACCTCGGCATTCGGAAAATAATCGGGGCGCTTCGCAATCGGCAGCGCCACATAATTTATGCTATTCTGCCGAACCCACGTCATCTCCTCATTGTACCAATGGTCCTCCCGATGCTCGTCCTCCTGACGAAGATTCACTATCGTAGCCAGATGATACTTATACAACAGCCGCGTATAATCCATATTCTTCGGCTGACCTGAGGTGTACAGAACGCCCGGCAAAACCGTCTGAAAATTCTTTATATGAAAATGCCGCGCCAGGGGCACCGCGATTATCACAACCAAAGCGATCAGTATTGCAGTTGCGTGATTCTGTTTTTTTGCCATATTCTCTTCCGTAAGGTTATTAAGCTTTATGTAATTTTCGCACAGCGTATATTTTTCGCTCCGTCGCTTCGAAATAGACCCTGCTGATAAGCTCGCCCAGCAGCCCCGTCGCCACGAACCCGCAACCTATCAATATCAAAAGCGTCGTCAGCATCGCCAAAGGACCATGAGCGACAAGCATCGGCACATTATAAAAAAACTTATCGTAAAGAATATACGCGCTAAAGCCAAACGCAAGAATGAAACAATACAATGCCGCCTTCCCGAAAAAGTGCAGCGGACGCGTCGCATACCCCAACAAAAATTTCAGCGTCACAAGATCGAACGCAACCCGAAACGTACGCGATATTCCGTAATTACTCACCCCGTGCGGACGCTCGATATTCTTGATAGGTATCTCAACGATCCGAATCCCGCTGCCCGAAAGCAACGCTGGAATAAACCTGTGCATTTCACCGTAAAGATTAAGATCCTCGATCACCTCACGCTTGTAAGCCTTAAACGTCGTCCCGAAATCATGTATCTCAATGCCGCTTATCTTCGACGCGATCCAGTTCGCCACCCTGCTCGGTATCTTCCGCATAACAAGATTATCGACACGCCGCTCGCGCCATCCGCTGACAACATCGTAACCTTCCTCGATCATCGCAAGAAAATCCGGTATCTCCTCCGGTAGATGCTGCAAGTCGCCGTCCATCGAGATAATGATCTTACCGCACGCATTGTCGAACCCCGCAGCCAGCGCAGGCGTCTGCCCGAAATTCCTGCGAAGCTCAACCGCTATCACATGCTCATCGTTTGCGGCGATCTCCTTAAGTTTCACAAGAGTACTGTCCTCGCTGCCGTCATCAATAAGGATCAGCTCGTAACTCAAACCAGTTTCGGCCATCACCTTCGTCAGCCGATCATACAACTCCTCGACAACCTGCGATTCGTTATAAAGCGGCACCACAACAGAGCACTCAATATTTCCAGCTTGTTTCATATCGTATCTTTCATTCTGATTCGGTTATAATGACCCGTAATGTACCAGCTTTACACCCGCATCCGCCAGTCTTTTTTTCGTTTCTTCGCTGCAAAGCGCATCCAATTCGACTTTCCGCCGCTCAATGGACCTTATTCTCGCAGGGTCAAGCCCCTCAGGATAAGCAGGATGCACCATGATCTCGACCGTCCCGCAAGGCATATTCTTCGCCGCCATCTCCCAGAAATCGCTATCGATCTTTAACGTATGCGCCAAACCCAGGAACGAATCGGTTTTTATAAATTTCGCATTTTGCCGCCGATTCAACAAAGCTGTCGTACTCAATATCCGAGCACTTCTCCGACCCCCCTTTAGCGGCTTGGGCCACGGATAACAACATACATACCCCGGCTCGCAAGGCCACCTTACCGCGCTGATCCCGAAACGCTCTGCCAAACCAACGACTATCGAATATATCGCCGGAAAACAGTGAATATGCTTATGAGAATCGATATGCGTCGGTTTCAGCTCCCGGTCTATCAGCCATTGGATCTGCGCTGCGAATTCTACCTCGATAGCCGTCCTCATCGCCGGTTTCAGCACACTCAGAGCAAAAATCTTCCCCATCGACAAGTTAAATTCACCATTCGGACTGAGCATGCGCCTAACTTCATCATCCGTAGAAACGCATCCGCCCTCCCGAAGATTCAAATGAACACCCACCCCAAGCGAGGGCGTCTCATGAGCGATCTCTGCCGCCGCTTGGGCCCCCGCCATACCCGACATCAGCGTCGCACTGGTCAACACGCCATCCCTATGCGCCTCGACGACAGCACGGTTAATACCATCGGTCATCCCGAAATCGTCAGCATTGATTATTACCCTGTGTTCCATACCATAACAGTTTAGACACGCAAACCCCACCAGTCAACGAGTTTCTGCCAAAATCGAAACTACTTGCCCAAAATAACATGCCAAACCGTAACACGCAAACATCCCCCATATCTTACCTGCCTATAAGGCAGCCGCCATCACAGCTATCCCCTGCTCCAAAGCTGCCAAAGTCTCCAACCAACCTCAAAATTCAGATGCACCTACCCAAGTATTCCCCGGCCCGATCAATACACGCCAGCCCACCCCGATCTTACCTGCCTATAAGGCAGCAACCCAAAACATCTAAGTGCCGATTGCAACGAAGAATTTACTGCCCTTGCCCTCTTCCGATTCCAGCCAGATGCGCCCGTTATGGCGTTCGACGATCTGCTTGGTCGTTGTCAGTCCCAAACCATCGCCTGATGCCGAGCTCTTAGGGTCGACGCGGTGGAATATCTCAAAGACTTTCGCCTTATGGTAATCCGGTATACCCACACCGTTATCTTCGACGCAGTACTGCGCCATACCACCTTCAACCTTTCCCCATATCCGGATCCGCCCCTCCCGCTCAGAGTCGAGATACTTAACGGCATTACCGATAAGGTTGCTGAATATCTGGTTGACCTGCACTTCATCACCGTAACAATCGGGCAGGGTTTCCAGTTCGATAGTAGCGCCGGCTTCACGAGCCGAAAACTTCATCGTATCTACCACCTGACCGGCGATGTCATTAATATCGAGCCGCTGGATATCAAGCTTGGCAGTGCCGACCTTTGCCAGATAACTCAAACCCTTCAGGAGACCATCCATTTTTTTGGTGCCTTTGCGTATGAAGCTAAGCGACTCCGGGATGTGCTTACCGGCAAGCATTTCGATCTCTTTTTTTGTTTCTTCATCGGCTTTTACATGCTCCATCATCTCCGTTAAATGTTCACAGTCGCTTGCCAGTTCTCCGCTAAAGCCGTCAATATTGACCAGCGGCGTCCGCAGGTCATGCGATACCGCCCGAAGCAGCGTCTCCATCTCCTTCGTTTTATCTTGCAGTGCATCCTCGGCTTGCTTGCGTTCGGTGATATCGGTAACTGTGCCTACCCATTCCAGAAATTCACCCTTATCATCAAGAATAGGTGAAGCAACAGCTTCGTAATAACTGTATGTACCATTTGCTCGTATTATTCGCCCGTCGGAATGATATGTGGCTTTGTTCTTCACTGCATCAAGCCATAAATTCTCCACTCTTGCCCTGTCATCCGGATGTACTGCCTGTGCCCACCCCCATCCTTGATGCTCTTGCCATGTCTGTCCGGTAAACTCTTCCCACATTAACTGAGGCTTAACAAACTTGCCCTCGGCATCCGCAATCCATACAACGGATGTTAATATTGACACTAGTGATCGGTGCCGTTGCTCGGCCCTACGCAGATCCTCCTCTGCCCGTTTGCGTTCGGTAATATCAACTATTACCCCATCAATGCAATAAATTTCACCTTGTTCATTGAATATGCCTTGTCCCTTTTCATATACCCAGCGGATGCCGCCATCAGAGGTAGCGATACGGTACTCAACGGTAAATGGCTCTTTTCTGGCGATGGCTTCCAGAGAAATGCGGTCGGATATTTTTCGGTCTTCGGGATTAACTATTGATCCATAAGAACGAACGGAATTTTGCAGAAAGTCCGTTGCCGGATATCCGCTGAGTTCTTCTATCTCATCACTGATAAATTCCATGGTCCAGTGCTCATCACATCGGCAGCGATAGCTTGCTCCGGGAATATTATCCACAAGTGACCGGAACCTTTCTTCGCTCTCCCGCAGGGCCACCTCCGCCCGCTTGCGTTCGGTGACATCGTGTAGGACGCAGTGGGTTTGTTTGAAGCTTCCGTCAGGGTTATAGCCGATCTTTCCATCTATCTCGATGTCAACATGGCTGCCGTCTTTCCTTATCATCACAAAAGGAACCGAACAGGCTTCTCCGGCGGCCTTGAAACAGGGAAATCGCTCTTTGAAGAGTTCGCCGAAACCACTGGCCAGAAAATCGGAAAATGACCGCCCAATGACCTCCTCCCTGTCGTATCCGAGCAGAGAAAGCCAGGCCGGGTTAGCTTCAATGAGATTGCCCTCAGCGTCAAGTGATTGATAACCCAGAGGAGATCCCTCATAGAGGAGCTTAAAACGTTCTTCACTTTTGCGCAGTGCATCCTCAGCATGCTTGCGTTCGGTGATATCGAAAATATAATGAACATACAATTCCTCGCTCAAAGGAACCCATATTCCCTCATAATATCGCCCCATGTGTTCGACTTCCAGTTGCTTAGGCTCATTGGTATTCCAAAGCTCCGGAGCAAGGCAAAATGGGCAGGGATCATCCCGCTGGGCACATGTCTGGTAGCAGGTTTTCCCGGGAGATCCACCAGCGTCCTTTGCTGCCTGATTGCAGGCGACAATTTCTCTGGTCCCTTTTTTCAGGATAAAAGCAAAGCAGTTGGGAACATTATCAAGCAGAACCGTTCGCATATGGGATTCCAATTCCAGCTCTTCTTCGATCCGCTTGCGTTCGGTGATGTCACGGAATATTTCTAACTTAGAAACAGTTCCGTCAGGATTATTCACGGGCATATCGATCAGATCATAGGTCTTTCCGGTTTTTTCAGATTTCCATTCCCAGTGCACGGATTTACCGGCAAGGACATCGACATTTTTACACCACGGGCAGACCTCCTTGCGGTCATGAAAATATTCATAGCATTTACGTCCCTCTACCGCGCCAAACTCTTTCAAAAGCGCAGGGTTGATGTACTGGATATTATAGTCCTTATCAACAATATACACACCGTCTTCAATAGAATCGAATATATTTGTAAGATTATCTCTTTCTCGTAGCAACGCCTCCTCGACCCGCTTGCGTTCAGCGTTGGCATCACTTAAGTTTTTTGTCATCGTGTTAAAAGAAACCGCCAGACTCCCTATCTCGTCATTTGTAGTGACATCAACCTCATATTCGAGATTGCCTTTACCAACCTTTACTACTCCTCGTTGCAGCTTTTTGACAGCCGCCAGTACCGGCCTTGCAAATAATACCGCCAGAACCACGGAGAATATAACTGTCGCGATAGCACAGATAGCGATGGAACTCATCAGAGTACTCAAAGGAGCAAATGCTTTAGCGTGGTCTATTTCGATAAACAGATACCACGTCGTAGGAACCCACTTCTCACCGGATACCCCCTTTATTTCACCGGGCTGAGGAATCCTTCTAAATATCTCTGCGTCAACAGGAGAATAACTCATAAGTTTCCCCTTGCCATGATGCGTATCCTCTATCCAGCCGGTACCTTCCCCTGCTACGATCTCTTTTTCCAGTCTGGATATATCCGGGTGTTCTTTTCCTGTTGAAACGGTAATAATATCTCCCTGCGACCTCATCAGGAAAGTATGATCTTCTTCATGCTCCTCAAAATGTTCAATTACATTAATGATCTCCTGAACTTTGTAGTGAATCTTCAGTATCCCGACAACTTTATCTTCGTGCTTTATTGGGACACCAGTCCCCACCGCTAACGCCTGCATACTTTCATCGAAGCCTCTGTCATCTATAAATTCGGCTCCTTTTCCCTGGTTAAAACTGTGCTCCCACCACTGTTCGTCCGCCTGATAGTAATCCGTTAACCTACTGCTCATAGCAACCGTTGCGCCATGAACATCGGTTACAAATATCTCTCCGATTTCTCCTTTGCTTACTTGCACAAGCTCTCTTAGGTAGTGGGACGAACCATTGTTAAGCAATCCATCAGCGATTGCCGTTTGCCCCTTAGCGTCTAACCATTGGCGGTCGACCGTATTAAGCTTTTCCAGGATTTCGTCATCGCTTTTGCCTGCGTATTTAAGATTTGATTCTCTGACAGCTTCTTTTATTTGTTCCGACTCGGCAATGATCCTTGCCTGTGATACCCGGCTCTTCAGGATCATTGATATTGAAAGGGATTTTTCATGAGCTATATCTGTGAAATCACGCCCGATCGATTCCTGCAATAACCGATGCGAGATGTTTAACGCAATTAGTGAAACTGCCAGGATAGGGATTATCGCAGTCAGGAAGAAGACCAGAACAGATTTGTTCCTTAGTTTCATCTTGCAAACCCCAAAACCGTCCGCATTTGCTTAGAATATCGGAACTTATCCTAAAACTGCCCGCATAGCAAGAAAAAAGAAAAAAATACATAGGAAATATCAACACCATATACTGCTATATACATTATTACGATAATAGAGCATTTGTCTACTACCAATTTGGTAGCATAACACCGCCAGAGGCCAAAAGAACCAGAAAAAGCTTCCAAACGCGCTTGCACTATCCTGCTACTGACCAAAAAAATGAAATTCCGTTTGACAAGATGTGCCAGATAGGCTATTATTACGAGTTGTATAGTGGTTTTGCCCCCTTTGGAAGAGGGTACCAGCGGGTTTACAGCGAAGTAGTGCCCTTCAGACGCTTAAAACCACCAAAAAGCCAAAAAAAACAGATGGAGGTAAAAATGTCAAAACAGCTTGGTGTTTTCACAGCTTTGATCGGATTGTCTATCTGTATTTGTTCAGTCGCCATAGCCGCCCCCCCGACACGCACTATCAGCGGGTTCGTATTAACCGGCAGTGGCAGCGGCGTCGAAGGGGTCACTGTCGCTGGCGATAACGGAGCAACTTCAACAGTCACCGGGGCAGATGGAAGCTATTCGATAACCGTTAAGAAACAATGGCGTGGAACGGTAACCGTCAGCAAGACCGGCTGGCTTATCACACCGCCGTCGAAAACATACAGCAAAGTAAGAACCGATATCCCAAACGAAAACTACACAGCATATCAGCCCAAGATTAGCGGATACGTCACAAAGCAGGACTCAACCCCGCTGGCAGGCGCAAGCGTTACCGCCAATAACGGCGGAGGCTCTGCAACGACCAATGCAACCGGCTATTACGAATTTTTCGTACCATACAACTGGACAGGGACGGTTACCATTGCCAAAGCCGGCTGGGGTTTTACGCAGTGGACCTGGAATTATACAAATACAACCTTTGACAGAACGAATCAAGACTTCACGGGATTTCAGCCGACGATCAGCGGGACCACAATTGTTGCAGGAGTGACGATAACCGCTAGTGAGGTTGGGTCGGTAAAATCATGGGCAAACTCAAGCTATACGATACCCGTCCCCTACGGCTGGAGCGGAACGCTCAGCGCTGAACTGGAAGGTTATGGTATTCCTGACTCGCCGAAGAGTTATACGAACATAACAACTGACCAGACGGATCAGAACTTTTCGCCATTTCAGCCGTCTATCTCTTTTTTAGTTTATGATGCCGATTCGACGCCCTTAGCAGGTGCGACAGTAACTATAGAAAATGAAAGTAAAACAACTGATTTAAACGGCTATTGTATCTTTAAGGTGCCTTACGGCTGGACAGGTTATGCGAGTATCTCTCTTGCAGGGTACTACTTTACGCCGGAATATTATTCAAATGTAACCGTGCATCATTTGGGGGGGGGGGTTATGGGATATCAGCCAACGGTTTCCGGCGGCACAGGTGTTTCTGGCGCTACGGTGACTGTCAGCGATGTTGGGACTTTCGCTTCGACTCCGGCCTACAGCATCACAGTTCCTTACGGATGGAGCGGAACTGTTACGGTGTCTCTCGACGGGTATCATTTCCCCGACTCACCCAAAACTTATAACAACGTAACAACGGACCAGACAAACCAGAACTTCACCCCATATCAACCAACGATATCCGGCACCACGATCCAACCAGGCGCAACAGTATCGGCAAGCGGCATAAGCTCCAACTCCGTAGTTTCAACCCCTGATTATACAATAACCGTCCCCTACGGATGGACAGGAACTGTCGGGGCAAATATGCCAGATTACTACTTCCTGGATTCACCATTGACCTACACCAACATAACCACAGACCAAACAGGTCAGAACTTCACACCCTATCAGCCGATCATAAGCGGTCGTATCACAGACAGAGAAAGTCAGCCGGTCAATGATGTGACGGTTTCCGCAGGCACAGCAGGGTCAACCACCACAGATATAAATGGTTTTTACCAATTGACAGTTCCTTACAACTGGTCTGGCAATATCGTTCCAAAAAGAGACTTATGGGGTTTTTCTCCGCTTTGGCAAAGTTATAGTGAGGTTACCTCAGATCAAATTGATCAGGACTATACGATTTATCAGCCGTTGCGTTGGGGCTATATAAAAGATATGAACGGTATAGGTATAGAGGGTGTTAAGGTTTACGCAGACAGTACAAACTTTACATTTACAAGCCAGGTCGGCGGCTATGAACTTACTGTGCCCTATGGTCTGGACGCGACAATAACCCCCGAACTTGCCGGATGGGGATTTGCACCGCCAAGTCTGACTTTAAACGACGTTAGATACGACGGCACCATGCAGGACATGATCGCTTACCAGCCGACGATATCCGGTGTCATCACCAAAGAAGGTACACCACTTGCAGGTGTACCGGTATCCGCTGATAACGGCGGCGGTTCTGGCGTCACCAGCCCGAACGGTTATTATAACATAGTGGTCCCTTACAATTGGTCCGGAACCGTTACGCCGGATATGACCCTATGGCCCGAATGGGGCATAAACCCAAGAACCTATACGAATGTCACCAGTGACAAGATAAACCGGAATTACTCACTATGGCAGCCGATGATACATATGTATTTCCTTCGAGACACCCAAACTCTTGCCGGTAATCTTGTTGACGGCGTTGAAGTTACCGTTACCGGCTTTGCCGAACCGATCATTGTTGACGGCGTCTATGACCTTACCATCCCTTATGGCTGGTCGGGAACGATAACCCCGTCAAAGCCAAAGTTCGCCTTTGATCCGATCGAAATGACTTTTGAAAATGTAGTAACATCGCAATCTCAACCTGTTCATTTTACTGCGACTTATCTTTATGCAGGCGGCGACGGCACCGAAACCGATCCCTTCCAGATAACTGATGCCGAAGACCTCAGAAACCTCGCCGATGATCCGCTCAATTGGGACAAACACTTCATCGTCATAAACGACATAGACATGGGCGACCCGAACATTCCAAATATGAACACGATCGCGAGTTTTCCTTACAGTCAAAGATACTTTTCCGGCACTTTTGACGGACAGGGTTTCAGCATAATAAACTTACGCATTGAAAATAACATCAACGGCGGTTTATTTGGGATAGTTGACACATCTCGCCTACATGAACCGCAAGAACCGCCGGCACCTCCTCTGCCGCAGATAAAGAATCTAACCCTTATAAATCCTACGGTTATTCAGGGAGACACACCTTACTGCGGCATCCTGGCTGGTGGTGTTGGACGTGAGGCAATAATAGAAAACTGTATCGTCGAGAGTGGATACATCCAGGGCAGTGCCGGTCTTGTGGATACCAGTTATGGTACTATTCGCAACTGTCATGTAATTGATGTTTATGTTGAAAACTCTTATAGTCCTGCCGGAGGCCTTGTGGGGAGAAATTATGGGATCATAACAGACAGCTCTGCTTCCGGAACAGTGATCGGTGAAACAGATACCGGTGGCTTGGCGGGAATGTCATATTCTGGAGAGACGCCAGGCGGGCCACCACTCGTAGATGGCTTTATACAAAACTGCTCGTCATCTTGCACCGTCGAAAGCATAGGTGTACAGAATAGCTCAGCAGGCGGCCTTATAGGAAATAATAATACAAGTGTAATAGATTGTTCCGCCACCGGCGATGTAACCGGACAATACAGTGTTGGTGGCCTGATAGGCTCATCCTTTACTTATTATGGTACACTTGTAATGACGGGTATTGAAGGGTGCTTCGCCTCCGGTAATGTTACCGGCCAAGGTCGAGTCGGCGGTTTAGTAGGAATGAACAAGGCAGATATCGACAACTGTTTTTCGTCCGGCATCGTTACCGGTCAATCGTCAGTTGGAGGCATAGCCGGAGACAATCATCCCGAACATACAATTTCTAATAGCTATTCTTCTTGTACAGTATATGGTGACCAACAGGTCGGGGGACTGGTCGGTTACAATGTCGGAGATATCGAACAATGCTATACCACAGGAGATGTAACCGGCGAAGATACAGTCGGCGGTCTGATCGGTGTCAACAGTTCGGGCAACCATTCGGAAATCTCTCTGTGCTCGGCAGCAGGTATCGTTACCGGCAAAACTCAAGTCGGCGGTCTCATTGGAGAGAACCATGGAAATATATCTCTCTGCTCGGCAACAGGTCCCGTTACCGGGACAGAGCAAGTCGGCGGCCTTATCGGATACAGCTATGGCCCTATCTCTCAGTGCTCGGCAGCAGGCTCAGTCACCGGCACATACAAAGTCGGGGGGCTCATCGGAGACAACAATTGGAATGTCTCTGAGTGTTTCTCTACCGGTACGGTTACCGGCCTGAATGACGTTGGTGGCCTCATCGGATATCTAAACAGATCCTGCAGCGTTTACTTCTCCTACTCGCGCAGCAATGTGATCAACTCCACCGATTTACCCACTGTCCTTGTCCCATGCGTTGGCGGCTTTGCAGGACGTATCATGGCCAATGCTACACTAATGCATTGCTACTCAACAGGAACCGTTACCGCCTCTCCTGACATCTTTGTATTCGCTGGCGGCTTTGCAGGCGCTGACCATATCGAGGTTCCGTCCGATTATTATTCATGTTTCTTCAACATCGATAATGATCCCAATCTGCCGGGCATTGGCCATGGAGGCGACCCCAACGTTATTGGTGAAACCACAGAAAACTTACAACTAAGATCAACCTACGATGACAGGCACTGGCTAATTGTTGGCGGTGCCCCAGGCGATGCTGCTGACATATGGGACATCTGCGAGGGCACTAACTATCCTCGATTAGTATGGCAGATACCAGCAGGCGACTTCCTCTGCCCCTGTCTCTTATACACATCT
>DRGS01000134.1 GCA_011053245.1 Phycisphaerales bacterium | reverse complement strand
TGAGGATACACCGACATTTACTATTACCGGTGGAGCCGACCAAGCCAAGTTCAGCATCAATCTCAACTCAGGCGTACTTACCTTTGATGCGACCCCTGATTTTGAGGTTCCCACAGACGTTGGTGCCGACAATACATATGAAGTTGAAGTAACCACCAGCGATGGCAACGGCGGCACGGACATCCAAACGATCACCGTTACCGTAACCGACGCCAATGACGACCCTGTGATCACCTCCGATGGTGGCGCAGCTACTGCCGGTGTTAATGCCGCCGAGAACCAGACGGCTGTGACTACGGTAACCGCTACCGACGTCGATACTGACACACCGACTTTCACTATCACCGGTGGAGCCGACCAGGCCAAGTTCAGTGTCAATCTCAACTCAGGCGTACTTGCCTTTGTTGCGGCCCCCGATTTTGAGGTCCCCACAGACGTTGGTGCCAACAATACTTATGTAGTAGAAGTGACCGCCAGTGACGGTAACGGCGGCACGGACATCCAGACGATCACCGTTACTGTAACCGACGCCAATGATAACCCTGTCATTACCTCCAATGGCGGCGGCGATACAGCCGGCGTTAATGCCGTTGAACACCAGACGGCTGTGACAACAGTAATTGCTATCGATGCCGATACTGACACGCCGACCTTCAGTATTACCGGTGGGGCTGATATGGCACTGTTCAGCATCGATACCAATACGGGCGTACTTATCTTTGATGTAGCACCTTGCTATGAGATCCCAACGGACTCCGATACCAATAATACATATATAGTGGAAGTGACCGCCGATGACGGCAATGGTGGTACGGATGCACAGACGATCACCGTTACCGTAACCGACACCAATGACTACCCTATGATTACCTCCAACGGGGGCGGTGCGATAGCGGGAATCAGTATCGCCGAGAACCTTACGGCTGTGACAACCGTTATCGCTGACGATCATGATACTGACGTACCGACATCCAGCATTACCGGCGGAGCGGATCAGGCGAAGTTCAGCATAGATGCCAATACAGGCGTCCTTACCTTTGCTGCGGCTCCTGATTTTGAGAACCCCACGGATTCCGGTGCCAACAATACATATGTGGTAGCGGTAACCGCTGATGACGGCAACGGCGCTACGGACATCCAGACGATAACCGTTACCGTAACCGATGTTAATGACAACCCGGTAATTACCTCCGACGGCGCAGGCGCGACAGCCGGCGTTAGTGTCGCTGAAAATCAAACAGTAGTTACAACAGTTGCCGCCTCAGATGATGAGGACACACCGACCTTCAGCATTAGCGGCGGAGCCGACCAGGCGAAGTTCAGCGTAGATACCAATACGGGAGCCCTTACCTTTGTTGCGGCTCCAGACTATGATAACCCTACCGATTCCGGTGCCAATAATACATATATAGTGGAAGTGACCGCCGATGATGGCAATGGCGGTACGGACGTCCAGACCATTACCGTAACAGTTACCAACCTAAACGATAACAACCCTGTGATCACCTCCGATGGCGGCGGCGCAACAGCCGGCGTCAATGCCGTTGAGGACCAGACAGCGGCAACAACGGTAACTGCTACCGATGCAGACGGCACCAGTCCAACGTTTAGTATCACTGGCGGAGCGGACCAGGCACTATTCAGCATCAATGCCGGCTCAGGAGCACTTACTTTTGTCAGTGCCCCCGACTATGCTAACCCTGCTGATGCAGACACCAATAATACTTATATAGTCGAAGTAACCGCTTCCGATGGATCCAATACGGATGTCCAGACGATCACCGTTACTGTAACCGAAATCTACGTTGCACCTCCGCCACCAGAAGAAAGTCCCGATCCGACTCCTCCGCCTGCTGATGATCCCCCGGCTGACGATGACCCATCTGACCCGGTCGACGATTATACTCTTCCAGACTATGAGTCTCCCGTGGACCCAGGAGACGATCCCGGTGACTTCGATCCTATCCCCGAACCACCTGTTACAGAGCCCCCTGTCACAGAGCCGGAGCCTACGGAGCCGGAGCCTACGGAACCGGAACCGGAACCCACAGAGCCAGAACCCACAGAGCCAGAACCTACGGAGCCAGAGCCTACGGAGCCAGAGCCTACAGAGCCAGAGTCTGCACCTGACGAAGAAGCTGGCGGAGAGCAAGCCTCTGATTCTGAAGCTACAGATGAAAAAGGCGAATCCGGCAAGGGTAAAGATAAAGGTAGTGCTAAAAACAGGAAAAGAAAGAATGCTAAAGACAAGCGTGACCGGGCACCTCAGAAGATGTCCGCCGCCGCATCCAATCCTAAATACCGGATCGAAAAAGTGAATCCTCAGTGGCAGGAACAGGTAAGCAGTTCTCTGGTAAAACTGGAAACTGAAAACGAACAAGAGATCCGTATCGGCCAGATCACGATGGGTTCGACCGTTGTTGTTGCTGGTACGGTTTCTGCGGGGTATATCACATGGCTGATGCATAGCGGAGCTTTGGTCACCAGCATGCTCGCAAGCGTGCCGACATGGATGTCTTTTGATCCATTGCCCATTCTGGAAAGCTATAACGGTTTGGGCGGTACCGAGGGAAGTCAGTCTGGTTCAAGCAAAGAAGACGATAAACTCGAAGAGAAGATCCAATCACTTTTGGATTAAACTGGCGAATTCTGCCATAGGTAGCCGAAATTATATCATGCAAACAATGTCTGTTAGTCCTGAAAAGTTGTCATTGAGCACCGTTTAATCCCCAAACAACCGTCAATGGCAGAAAAACCTATAAAAAAGAAAATTCAAAAGAGAATTTAAATCCTTGCTATCATTTGAATTATGCGGTAATATCGGGCTGTTAAGACACAGCAGAGGTGCGCAGGGAGTGCACGTTATTTCATCTGAGCATAAACCGATTAAACGGAATTGTAATTGGCGGTGATAAAATGGATCAATGGCGAGATGATCGATCCGGGTGTTCTGAGAAGAGGATGGTCTCTAAATTGCTTGAACAACTTGCCGGCGTTGAAGAAAACCTTTTGCCATTTCTCACGAATTTACTTGCCGCTGAGTGTTTTCTCGGCGAAGTTGATGAAGGTGCGATCATCCGTAACGGCCATGGCGGTCAAGTCGATATCGAAGCGGTGTGGCCCCGGATCGAAAATGCGGCCGATGTTGCGGCATGGGTAATTGAGGTTTCTGAAATGCTACAGCAGAGCGGCGGCGTGGCCTCCGTTGAAGTAAGGCCCTTAGATCGATCGCAGGGCAGTCATGCCATTATTATCCCGTTTAAGACAGCCGAAATTGATAATTTAGTAGCAGTGTTTCGCGTTGTGGTAGATGATATGATAGCCCTTGAGGGCAAGTCGCAAATGCTCCAACTCATTGTCGGGACGGTCGGTTATTCGCAGGCAAGGTCATGCTTGAGCGCAGCCGGCGACCGGACAGATAGATTCCGGCAGGCGATGGAGATCCTTTCGTCGGTCAACAGGCACGAAAAGTTTATTAGTGCGGCAATGTCATTTTGCAATGAGATAGCATCTCAGTGGCGGTGCGAACGCGTCAGCCTTGGTTTCCTTAAAGGCAGATACGTCCAGCTAAAGGCGATGAGCCATACGGAAGATTTCAGCCAAAAGATGGAAGTTGTTCAGAAAATAGCTTCGGCGATGGAGGAATGTCTCGATCAGGATGTCGAGATACTAAGTCCCGCCGCCGAAGACGCCGCTTACATCAGCCGGGCGGCGGACGAGCTGTCGAAATACAATGGCCCGCAGACTATTGTTAGTTTGCCCCTACGAAGGGGAAGTGAAGTTGTTGCGGTAGTTACGCTTGAGCGCGTGGCGGATAGAGCTTTTGAAATTGAAGAAATAGAGACGATCCGTCTGGTGTGTCAGTTGTGCAGTGCCAGGCTGACGGATCTTTACACATATAATCACTGGTTTTTCGCGGTGATAGCCGGCAAGTGCCGAAACCTTGCGGCAGGGCTTTTAGGCCCGAAACATACCGGTGCAAAGGCAGCGGTGATATTATGCTTTGCGATGATTCTGTTTTTGATGTTCGGCAAGGGGCAGTATCGGCCAAAATCGCCTTTCATACTTGAGGCCACTACGCAGCAGATCGTCCCGGCGCCTTTTGACGGATACCTGAAAACGGTCGAAGTGGAAGTCGGTCAGGTTGTTCATGGCGATAGTTCCATTCTGGGCAGCCTTGATACCGCCGAGCAGCGTCTCAGGCTGGCTTCGGCCAAAGCCGAACAGGTAACTTACCTCAAGCAGGCCTCCGCTGCCCGACGTGATAACGAAACGGCGAAGGTTCAGATCGCCGAGGCCAATGTCGATAAGATGCAAGCGCAAATAGACTTTTTGAACTACCTGATAGGCAGGGCGAAATTGATATCGCCGATCGACGGAGTTGTTGTCAAAGGTGACCTGAAGCGAAAGATAGGTGCGCCGGTAGAAACAGGTGACGTGCTGTTTGAAATTAGTCCAGTTGAATCACTGCGGGCAGAGCTTTTCGTTCCGGAAGAGGACATATTCGACATCATGATCGGTCAGGAGGGACGTTTGGCGACGGCTTCGTATCCGTCGGCACCGATAAAGTTTGTGGTAGAGCGGATCAATCCGGTCGCCGAAGTGGTTAACCAGCGAAACGTCTTTAAGGTTCGTGTTCAACTGCTTGAAACGTTTCCGTGGATGCGTCCAGGCATGGAAGGCGTAGCCAAGGTCAATGCCGGCAAGCGGAGATATGTCTGGATGTGGACCCGCAAGATGACTAACTGGATACGTATGAAGTTATGGCTTTAATTTTCGGGGAATTTTATGGCCGTTAATCGTCCAACTTTTCATGAGGCATGGTATCGGGTCGCTCAACTGTGTCCGAGATTATTGACCAGCGTGCAGGTTTACCGCCAGCATTTTCGCGGTCAGATGTGGTATGTGTTGGAAAATGCCGCTAACAATAATTTTTCGCGTATCAGCAGCGCCGCCTATCAATTCATAGCACAACTTGACGGTCGCCGAACTGTGTCCCAGGTGTGGGAAAAGTGCAACGATCAGCTTGGCGACAGCGCCCCGACCCAGGGCGAGATTATACAGCTTCTCGGGCAGTTATACTCAAGCAATCTTTTGTACGCGGAACTGGCTCCGGATACCGAAAGTCTGTTCAACCGTTACAGCCATCGCATCAAACGCCGGATTCAGGGAGCCTTTACGAATCTGCTGTTCGTTCGGATACCTTTGATCGACCCGAATCGTTTTCTTGACCGATGGATTCCGATAGTTGGCAGGCTTTTTAGCAGGATCGGTTTCACTTTGTGGCTGATAGTAGTCGCAGCGGGCCTGGCGGTAATTGTCAGCAATTTTCGTGAGCTTATCCACCAAAGTTCAGATGTCCTGGCGCCAAACAACCTGATATTACTGTACCTGAGTATGATACTGGTGAAGATCGTTCATGAGTTCGGCCATGCCTTTGCCTGTAAGCGATTCGGCAAACTTAACGGCAGTGGCGGCCAGGTGCACGTTATGGGTATTATGTTCCTGGTCTTTGTGCCGATGCCTTATCTGGATGCTTCCAGTGCGTGGGCGTTCCGTCAAAAGTGGCACAGGGCAATTGTCGGCCTCGCCGGTATTATCGTCGAGCTTTTCATCGCGGCGATCGCGGCGATCATCTGGGCCAATACATCTACGGGCCCGTTGCATACGATCGCCTTCAACATAATATTTATCGCAAGCGTTTCCACTCTCGTTTTCAACGGGAACCCGCTGCTGAAGTTTGACGCGTACTATGTGCTCTCAGATATTGTAGAGATACCGAATCTCGGCCAGCGTTCCAGAAGTTATATTTACTATCTCGTACGCAAGCACTGTTGGAAAGTCAGAAACGCCTTTGATCCCGCCCACAGCGTCGGCGAGAAGATCTGGTTTGTCTCCTACGGGATCGCCTCGATGTTCTATCGGGTCTTTGTCTGCGTGCGGATATTACTATTCTTAAATGAAAGACTGCCGGAAGAATTGTTTATACTGGTTCCATGTTTTGCGATGTCGGCGATCATTATGTGGCTGCTCGTTCCGCTCGGCAGATTCATCCGATACCTTGCCACAAGTGTCGAGTTGAGCAGGAGTCGTCTCCTGGCGGTAGGTTCGACTCTCGGGGTATTGGCTTTGCTGGTAATATGCCTTGGGATCGTACATGTCCCCGACTATTGCCGTGTCGAAGGTATCGTCGAGCCGGTAGACATGGCGATCATTTACACTAAAAGTGACGGTTTTGTCACTGACTTTGCTCTTTCAGGCAGCAGTGTTACCCCGGAAGATGAGTTTCTTGTTAAAGCCGTTAACCCCGAGCTTGAGGCTGAAAAAAAAGCCTTCATGGCAAAGCTTCGTGAACTTGAGGTTCGGAAACGCATTGAAGAAACCCGAGAGGTAACCGCAGCCCAGATACTTACCGAGAAGATCGAGGCAATGAAAGAAAAGATCGCAAGGGTCGATCATGAACTTTCGTCTTTGAGTTTGCAGTCTGATATTTCAGGCACATGGGTTTCGCCCGACATAGAAAAGAGCGTCGGAAGGTTTCTTCCTCGCGGTGAGCAGGTAGGTTTCGTTGCCGATCTTAATAAGGTTCTTATCCGTGCCGTCGCCGGTCAGACCCTTGCCGCTATATTGGTTGAACATGCGCAGAAGCAGCTTGAGATCCGTGTCAAGGGCCGTCCTGACATTATGATCGCCGGGCAGATAGAAAAGATATTCCCAGCCGGTAAAGAGGTACTGCCGTCTCAGGCACTTGGCTATGCCGTTGGCGGATCTATCGCTACGCACGCCCAGGATATGCGGGGGATAAGGTCCGCCGAGAAGTTTTTTGAGGTTCGTATCGGTCCCGATCCGGATAGCGATGTACGTTTACTTACCGGCCAGCGAGTGGTGGCAAGAATCCGATTGCCTTCAAAACCGATAGCGGCCCGGTGGTGGCGATCTGTAAGGCAATTGTTCCAGCGGAGGTTCCATATTTAACATGGCTGCAATACCGAGCGCAACATGGCGTATGCTTGACAGCCAGATGGCAAGTAAACCGCTACCGACCGGACTCGACGCCGCTTACGATACCTGCGTTGGATTTGCGGGTAAATTTTTGCCGCGAAGACAAAGATTTATTCGCAGAGCGGATACAATAGTCTCTATTGAAAAAGAGTTTTCCGATATATCGGATTCACGCCTTCGCCAACTTGCCACAGAAATGCGAGAGATCTTTCGCTGCCGTCGTGATAGGCCCGCCGATATGAACCGTGCCTTTGCACTTGTTCGCGAAGTTGCCTTTAGGCAGATAGGTGAAAAACCATTCCCCTCGCAGATCGCAGGTGCACTGGCTATCGAAAGCGGATGTATTGCGGAGATGGCTACCGGCGAGGGCAAAACTTTAACCTGCACTATGCCGGCGACAGTTGCCGGTTGGCGAGGCAGGGGGTGCCATATCGTTACTGTAAATGACTATCTCGCCAGTCGTGATGCCGAATGGATGAGGGGTATTTATCATTTTTGCGGGTTAAGCGTCGCCCACATTACCCAGCAAACGTCCCCGGATGACCGCCGAACGGCATACCATGCGGACATTACATATTGCACCAATAAGGAGATAGCAGCAGATTTTCTTCGTGACCGGCTGGTACTGGGTCGACTGAAAGGTTTAAGTTCGGTATTGCTTGTCAGGATGGCTGGTCCCGATAACGATCCAACCGGCAGACTGCTGCAGCGCGGATTGCATTACGCCATCGTCGATGAGGCGGACTCGGTTCTCATTGACGAAGCGGTTACTCCTCTGATTATTTCAGGGCAGGCTCCGAATCTCGAACAGGTTGACTCGTTTAGTCAGGCAGCCCGGATAGCTGCACTACTGGCCAATGGAGCTGATTACCATGTGGATCATCGCTATAGAGAGATCAAATTAACCGGTCAGGGCGAAAACCGGCTGGTGGAGTTAACAGCGGAAATGGGGAAAATATGGAAGGGACGTCGCAGAAGATGGGAGATGATCAATCAGGCACTGATAGCCAAGGAGTTATATCAGTGCGATAAACAGTATGTAATTGATGATGATAAAGTTATCATAGTTGACGAGTTGACCGGCAGGCTCATGCCCGACCGCACCTGGCGCGACGGTCTGCACCAGGCTGTCGAAGCCAAAGAAAACGTTGAAATAAATCCACCCAAAGATACGTATGCCCGCATAAGTTTTCAGCGATTTTTTCGAATGTACGATAAACTTTCCGGCATGACGGGAACAGCCTCCGAAGCCGCCGCGGAATTCTGGCAGATATATCATTTGCCCGTAGTAACCATTCCGACAAATCGTCCATGTGTACGAAAAGATATGCCAACCATAGTCATGGCGACCGAGCAGGCGAAATGGAAAAGAATAGTTGAAGAGATCCGCCGCATTCATGATCTCGGCAGGCCGATCCTTATTGGCACTCGCAGTATCCGTGCCAGCGAGCATCTTAGCGGGTTATTAAAAGCGGAAAAAATGGATCATCAGGTGCTCAACGCGGTTTATCATCAGCAGGAAGCCCAGATCGTCGCTCAAGCCGGTCAATTCGGAAAAATTACCGTAGCAACCAATATGGCAGGACGAGGCACAGATATCAAACTTGGCCCGTGCGTAGCCGAGCTTGGAGGGCTGCATGTTATCGGTGCCGACCCAAACGAATCACGCCGGATAGACCGTCAACTGTTTGGCCGAAGCGCACGGCAGGGTGACCCGGGAAGTGCGCAGGGAATATTAAGCCTTGTCGATGAAGTGGTATCGCAGCATGCAAAGTACGCCACTGGCTATTTGAGAAAAAGATACGCAGACACCGCCGAAGACAGATCTTCGTTTTTAGTCAGGCAGATATTTGATATCGCTCAGGGGCGTGCCGAAAGAATGGCGCTTAGTTTGCGAAAATCTGTTCTAAGGACCGATCATTGGCTTGACGAGCAGCTTGGTTTTACTGGAGCCCAATAAGGTTGGTCATCTAAGAGCCACAGCCGAAGACATTGAGCTTGCTATTTGATGCATTTCCAGAACAGTTCCGCTTACCTGTGCCAACAGAACCTGTGCATTGTTGAAATCGGCAATGGCTTTTATTTCCGCATATTCGGCATTGGCCAGTGATTCCTGTGCCTGCAGTTTGACCAGCAGAAATTCCGGCGTCAAACTTTTTCTTATAAGCTCTACGTCTTCAACTCCGCGTAGATGCATTCGGGATGCTTCGGCGGCTTCTGCTTGTATTGCCATCTGTCGGTGGGCGGTTTCTACCATTCTGATCTTTTCTCTTATCTCCTGAGCTATCTGGTCGGCAACATTATGCTTGACGGAAACGGCCCTTGAGCGTTCCAGCAATCTTTTGCGGTGTTCCGCTGCACGCGTGCGATTACCCAGCGAATACTCGTACGATATCCCCACGGTATAGCTGGTATAGTCTCGCTGACTCAATGAATCATTCGCCGCGCCATAGCCTCTGTTTAGCCCATGCAGTTTTGCCGCCGCGATCAGGTCGAGACGAGGAGACTTCTGGTTTTTTGCGACTTCGATATTAATGTCGGCGATCTTGATTCCGAGTTTCGCCTGTTGGATCAACGGGTTACTGCCCATAGCGGTTTCAAGTATTTTCGAATAGTCCATCTCGCCCAGCGTAACATTTGGCTGGCTGACCGGGATGACCTTGAACCTTTCGAGCACGTTGAGTTGCCTGTCCGACAGCATTCTCGTAAGCGTGTCCTGCACGTCGGCAAACCTTTTAGTGACCTGAAGCAGTGTTGCCTGACGTGTTTTCACGGCTGTTTCCGCTTGCTTTATATGAACCATAGAGGCGTCAATGCCCCTTCTGCCAACTACTTTTGCCAGTGTTTTGATGCTCTCTTCCAGCAACCACTCCTGAACTTCTACGCTCTTAGCCGATTCCATCAAGGTCCAATACACAACGATAACATTGGCGGAAATCTCTTCGGTTTTCTGGCGAAAAGACAGCAAAGCAGCCTGATATTTAAGCTTTGAAATGTTAACGCCGGCAAGGTTTACCTCTTCCCACCCGTCACGCCAAAGCGGCTGTCTTATCTGAAAATTTAATATCGGTTCATAGCGTGTATTGACTGTCGTCGAAGCCAGATTGTCCCAGTTGCGGGTTAGGCCATAACTTACCGACCACTCTGAGCCCATGGTGTTGGTCTGCGTTATTCCGCTCTCAATAATACGTGCATCTTTCCGGTCCGCTATGATACTGCTGTTGTTGGGGATGTCGGTTCTTTCGTTGTTGAACTGGCCGAAAAGGGAAACATCGAATTTACCGGCAGCCTTGGTCACATCTTCTTTGGCTATCGACGGTTCGAAACTGGTAATTCTGATTTCAGAGTTATTCGAAAATGCACGGACCAACGCCTCTTTTATTGAGAGATTAACGGAAAACTCTTCGCTGTTAGGATCCTCGATCACTTCAAGAGCTGCAATAGTAAGCGTCGGTTCGGGCAGTAGCATTCCGACGCCGTCGTCTGCGTCACGCTGTTGCGGTCCCTTCGCGGAAACAATACGTTGATAGCCGGAGATCATACTCTGCTCGCTTACATCGTCTGATACGCAGCCCGTAAACAGGGCCGGCGAACAAAGCAGTAGAAGTGCCGCTGTGGTCCGAAAACAACATACAGTTTTGATCTGTAAAGTACTGGTTTTGCTGTTTGTGTTATCCACTTTTTCCCTTTTGTAATGTTACAAACTAAAATCCAACCGTGACCTGCTCGCCGGAGAGTCTGGAAGATTTATTGGGTACTTCCACACGAACCCGCAAAGTCGCGCTTGCCGCATCTGCTGCGGTCGCTACGAAAATAATTCTACCTTTCTGTGAAGCTGTACCAAGCCCGGGGAAATTGACTGTTACCGTTTGCCCGGACTTGAGATTCTTAGCCTTTGTCAGCGGCATGGGAACATCGATCCAGAGCGGATCGGTTTTTACCACGCGAATTGTACCGACCAAACCGTTAATGGATTCTCCAACCTCTACTTCGATTTTTTCGACCGTTCCGTCTATCGGGCTTTTTAGACTCATATTACCAACGCGTATCTGTGCCTCTTGATAACTTCTTTTGTCCTGCTCATGCTCGAATATAGCGATCCTGAGAGAGAGCTTTGCTATCGTTACTTCCAACTGCGCATCTGCAACTTCAAGCTCGGTTACCGAACCGCGTTTCTGTGCCCATTCGAGTTTTTTCAGATAATTTTCTTTTTGGGCCAGGCTTGCCTCTGCCCCTTCAATTTTCGTAGTGTCCTGACTTTGGGCCTTAATTTGCGAAAGTCTCGCTAACTCTGCCGCATCGTCTAATCGCATAAGCAGTTGTCCGGGGGTCACTTTGTCGCCCTCCTTGACGGATATTTTGGCGACTCTGCCAGGCTGGATAAATGATAAGGTTACATCGGCGCTTGGAACCGTAATGGCCGAAACCCCAATACCGGAATTGGCAAGTGCAAAGTCGGCGCCCATTAAAACCACGATAGCCATTAAACACAGCAAAACTTTATTAGTATCCATACAACTAAGTCCTTATGTTCAGGTTAGCATTTTTGCAATGACATATGTTGCTTATGAGTGAGTTTTACCGTTTCATGCGGTTTGGAGATATAATATGTGATTACCATCATTTGCAATTCCGACAAATAAGCCTACTTTTTCTACAAAAATATTTAATACAATCCTCATATTCCGGTTTATCGGCACAAAACGCATAAGGGTTAATAACTAAATCACGAAAAACTCGCCCCCGGCTTTCGGATTAAAAGGCCGTTGAGGTGGCAACTGACCTTCCCCCCGAAAACTGATCCATTCAAAATGCGAAAAAATATGTTATAATTGCATTTTGAAAGGACTGTCGATCCGAAGGTTGAGGGTTCGAGTCCCTTCGGGATCTGACAAGCGAGTGGCAAGTTGAATATAATTATGATCGAGGCCATGACTCGCTTGGTGGTAAGAGCCCGGTTGAGTATGCCCGCAGTTTTTCCCCTTTTACCCCTCAGCAGTTCAGTGAAGGGGCCAAAAGGGAAAAAACTGCT
Source organism: Phycisphaerales bacterium (assembly GCA_011053245.1). The sequence continues at coordinate 15,911 of DRGS01000134.1, read as the reverse complement.
AAGAATGTGTTAGACTCTCCAATTACAACTGTTCAAAGAATGGGGTATTGACATATGTACTCCTTGTAACGAACCAATTTCAATTTTGAGTTATTCAAAAAATAAATAACTTTAAGCTGCTCTCCTATAGCTCTTCAACAGCCCACCAAGTCGCTCCTGACAGACAATCTCGCCCTCTTTGGGTTGCGGTATTCCTTTCATAGAGTTCTTTTTCGCAAAAAAATACTCTACCAAAAACACCCGTAATGGGCAATCTTTTTTATTTGCAAAAGCAATCGCTATTGCTATAATAGCTCCCGTTGTTGCGGGGGATAGGGCAATGCTGGAGAGCAACCCGAGCACCGCGACAATCTATACTGGATAGAGGCGGCTTAACCGCCGCCCTTCCTTTTGGTCTATATACAATCAGCTACTTTAAATGGTAAAACTTTAAACAGGGCATGGATTACACATGCAGAAGTGATTTCCGGTGGAATCCTTAAGTTAGTGATGGGGCCGTCTAAGAGTACATGGGGAAGTGATAGAAGTAATTGGCCGCTTTCATTAAGCAAAGGTACATTTCCGCCGGGTATATAAGAAAACCGTCTCGCAAACGAAAAAATTAGACAGTTCAAGCTATAGGTAAAATTATTAAAATTGAAAGGGTAAAATGATGTTTGGTAAACAGTTCAATGGGAAATGTCAGAGGAAAATCGTTCTTCAGATCTCAATTCTGTGCGTGTTTTTGCTTCAGGTCAATGTACAAGCGAATGCGAATAGGCTGCCGGAAGTTCCCGAAGGAGAAAAACAATTCAGGGCTAATGACACCAGACTGAATTATACAGAAGAATGGGGAGTTTTGAACGCCAAACTCGCAAATTATCAATCTGTATATGATGGGCCGATACCTTCCTTGCTGAAAGTAAATACCATTCCGGATGCACCAATTTGCGGAGGCGGCAATTTGACGCTGACGCTGGACGGAACACATCGCGAGGTCAACTATTATATCACCAAGTCTGACTTCTGGGTAGGCACACTGCAACCAACAAGTATTTTCCCAAAGACTTCAATAATACCGGCCCGTCTTTGCCGATTAGCGCTGACGGTTAATAATGCCGCTCAAGATCCAGAAGGTTTTCGGCATGTACAGGATATGGCCAATGCGGAGGTCCGCAGCACATTACCGTTAACTGACGGTATGTTGCATGTTCGTAGTATAGCATTGGCACAGAAAGACCTGGTTGTTTTCGAAATGAAAGCCGAGGGAAGCGGCGCTTCAGTGAATGTTCGTCTGCAGGCCGATAATGATAATAACAATTTTTTCATTATTGAAGGTGTCCATGATGATAAAACCGTGTGGCTGCGCAAGGAGCATTCCACCCATGTAAATGTCAATACTGCGGCTGCGTTAAGGATTTTGGGTGGGAAAAACGTGCGGACAACATACTCTGACAAGATAGAGGCTAATTTGTCATTCAGGGTTGAGCCCGGCCAACCAGCTACACTGGTATTTAGCGCCAAGGGCGGTAAGGATGAGTATCAACACCTTGAGGATGCAATTACTGCGTTGGATCGCGTTGATCTTAACACTATTGCACGACTCCTAAAGGAACACGCTGACTGGTGGCAAAACTATTGGTTGAAATCGTGGATTGATATTACTGATCCTGCGATCGAGCGTTACTACTACGGAGCTTTGTATGTTCTTGGGTGTTCGGTAGATATCGACAGTCGTGTCGCCCCGGGCCTGGCAGGCGCCTGGATTACTCACCCCCGCCCTAAATGGGGTGGAAACTACACAATGAACTACAATGGCGAAGCACCGTTTTGGAGTCTTTTTTCGGCCAACCGCGGCGAATTGATTCTACCCTATGCTCGGTTTTGTATGGATTATATTCCGTCCGGGCGCCGTCTGGCAAAAGAACTTAAGACCAAAGGTATTGTGATGCCTGTTATGATCGGGCCCTGGGGAGTTTGCGCACACGGCCTCAACGGTGATGCCTTAGGGCAAAAGAGCAATGCTACAATGGCCGCCCTCTCATTGATATGGAACTATGAGTTTTATCGAGATAGAAGTTTTCTTGAACAATACACTTACCCTTATATGAGTGAGCTTCTGGACTTTTGGGAAGACAATTTAGAACTTGACGATACCGGTCGCTATGTGATCAAGGGCGCAGCTCGAGAGCGAGACTGGGGTGATTTGAATCCTGGTCCAACTCTGGGTTATGTTCGCAAACTCCTCAAGTCTGCGATCGATTTTAGTGAGGAGCTGGGTGTGGATAAGGACCGCAGAGGTCTTTGGCAGGACTACCTTGATCGTCTGAGCGATTATCCTACTGTTGTTGTTAACGGCAATATGTGTTTCACCGAAGCAGAAAACCGGATGGAAGTATCAACGTTCGGAACAGGTGACAATCCGGTTGTCCTTGATCACGTCTATCCCGGAGGCTCCTTAGACCAGGAAATTTCTGACAGGGGCCGGATCATCGCTCGTAACACACTGCAATATTTGGGGTCCTGGAATCAGGGCAATGCTTTTTCTCGCGTTTTTTCACAAGCAGTTCGAGCCGAGTGGCCGGGTGAGGATTTGCTAAGCCTTTTCAAAAAGCGTATCACCACTGGTCCCGGCCCTCATGAGATCGTTCGCCGTAACAATACATTCATAAATACCGACCACTCCTTTGAAGGTGTTGGCGGTATTGAGTTTATTAATACGATGCTTGCTCATGCTCATGGCGGAGTGCTGAAGGTCTTTGATGTCTGGCCGGAGAACCGGGATGCTTCTTTTGAGCGTTTGCGGGTTCGAGGTGCGTTTCTGGTTTCGGGTGAGCTCAAGGGCAGTAATGTGTCTCATGTAGAGGTTCTGTCAGAAAAAGGCGGTATGTGCCGTATGGAAAGTTGCTGGCCGGGACATGATATTTCTGTCGATCAAGTTAAGGGTGACAGTTTCAAGTCCGTTAAGATCAGCAGCAAGGCAGGAGTTTATGCCTGGGATACGGTTCCGGGTGGTGTCTATAAAGTTACCATCGGCAAGAAAGCAAAAGAGACAGTCAATAGCTTGCCTGTAATGCTGGTGCCGATAATTGATGCTAAGGCCCGGGTCGGGCTCCAATACACTGATGCTGCTTTGGATGTTTTGCTAACACCTGAGAACAGAAGTATTCAGCTTGAGATCGATATAATTCGTTCCGATGAGAGTCGTTTCCGTATGCCATCAAAGTGTCGTTTCAGCAGCAGGAATAAAAAGATCGCAAAGGTTAATTCAGGCGGAAAGATCACCGGGGTTGGCAGCGGATGGACAACCGTCGATGTTGAAGCAAAGATCGATGGTGTGCAGATGAGTTGCTCTGTTTTGGTTTATGTTCTTGCTAATAATGTTATCAGCGGAGTTGATGCTGTTTGTACTGACAAAAATGTTAATGTGCGTCATGAATACTGGAAAAACTCTCCTAAGTGTCTTGTAGGAGCAGGCGGTACGGATGGTCCTGATATTACATCTCTTCATCGTGCCAATTCTTACCTGGTTGGTATGTTTCAGATGAACAAGGGCGGTAAGGATTCGATGCTTGTGTTTGACTTTGGCAAAGTTTATTTGCTTGACGAGATGTGGGTATGGAACTACAATTGTCCTGATGACTATCGTGTTTTGTGGTGGGTTGGCGGTACAGCCTGCGGGATGCGGGATGTGACGGTCGAGCATTCTGAAGATGGTCAGCAGTGGACGCAACTTGAAACCGAGGGCTATCCTTTCCGTCTGGCAAAGGCAACCGGCAAACAGTGGATGCCTGCCAGCAATCTTGATGATGGAAAGAACAGCCCGATACGTTTCCATAGCGCAAAGGCCCGCTATGTCAGACTTATCGCAGACCCAACTGTCGGTGTCGGCACATGGGGCGGGAATAAATTCAGCCTTAGTGCGGTTCGCTTTACCTATATTAAATGATAATCTTAACGCCGAAACAAAATCGGCACTAAGTAACGATTTAGAAGGGTATTAGAAGTGACACATAAAGAACGTACAATGGCAGCTATCCGTCATCAGAAGACAGACCGTGTGCCGCGGGGTGAGTTGGCGATCGAGGGAGAACTTGTTCGTAAACTTATCGGCGATAAGCGGTTTACGTCTATGGACGGCAATGAGCGTTTGCTTGCTGCAATTGAGGAATTAGGCGGGGATCTGCTTAATATTCATCAGTTCCCCATGGAGCAGGTAGGCCAGGCTCCTGCCGGGCCGATCTTTCGCAGTGTGCTCGGTGATGAGCATGTTATCACCGAAGGCAGTTCACATCTTCATAAGAAAGCTATTGAGGATATTAGTGAGGCTGATGCCTATCAGGCGCCTGATCCATCGACGTGCTTAACGAGTAATGTCGATTGGTTCGTGGCCAATAGCGACCTTTTTATTTTTGCCCAGGTAATGGGATCGGTCAGTTCGCTTGACTGGATGCTCGGAACTGAAGACTATATGATGTGGGCGATGACTGATACTGAGGATATTAAATCCGTGACCGCTAAGGTGATTGATTATGAGATTTCCCGAGCGCGGACGTTTATTGATCATGGTGTCGATGCTATTATGATCGCCGACGACATTGCTTTTAACACCGGGCTTTTTTTGCCGCCACACATCATGGATGAGTTGGCCTGGCCCTTTTACCGGCAGATGATCACTGAGATCAAGGCTTGTAAAGACGTGCCCGTCTTTCTGCATACCGATGGTGATATCCGCAAGGTACTTTCACAGATCGTTGACTGCGGATTCGACGGCCTTCAATCGCTTCAGCCCAGTGCCGGTATGGATATCAGAGCAGTTAAACGTCAGTTTGGCGACAAGGTCTGCCTTATGGGCAACATGGATCTGGACCACCTTATGACCTATGGTACTCCTGAAGAGGTTGCCGAGCAGGCGAACTGGCTTTGCGAGAATATCGGCGCTGGCGGTGGCCATATTCTCAGCACCTGTAATATTCTGACGAATTCTATACCGGCGGCCAATGCCAGAGCTATGTACGGCGCAGGCATGGCATCCAGTTAATGTCAATTATCTGAAAAACAAAATATGAAAGTGTAAATATGGATTTTTTAGACAACCCTGAAATTGGGCAGGACTTTATTATTATTGACCAGTGTAGTGACGGTCTTTTTAAAGCCGGTATAAATGGAGTAAGGTCCATCTTCAAAACAGGTGACGGTAAGGTTGAATTTATCTCATTTGGAGATTCTATGCTGGCTTATGTGATTTCAGCTATGGGGTACCCGGCTTATTATCCGGTTCATCCTGTTGAATTACAGAAGCCTGTTAAAGCGGTTCTGATGGATTTGGATGGTACTACGGTAAGGAGTGAAGAGTTTTGGATTTGGATCATTGAGAAGACTACGGCATCTTTGCTCGATAACCCAAAGTTTGAACTTGAAGAGGCAGATACAGCTTTTGTTTCAGGGCACAGCGTCTCTGAGCATCTTAAATATTGTGTCGATAAGTATTGTCCTGACAAGTCCGTTGAAGATGCCCGAAAGTGTTATTTTGAGCATACTCATTTTGAGATGGATGAGATCATGAATGGCCGGGGCCGGAAAAATGCTTTTACTCCGACGGAAGGAATAAAAGATTTTCTTTTGCAATTAAAAGATATGAAGGTTAAGATCGGCCTTGTAACATCCGGGCTTTATGAAAAGGCTTATCCGGAAATTTTATCGGCATTTAAAACACTTGACATGGGCGACCCTAAGGACTTCTATGACGTGATCATCACAGCAGGTTTTCCGCTTAGAAAAGGTTCTGCCGGTACTTTGGGCGAGTTGTCGCCTAAGCCTCATCCATGGCTTTATGCAGAGACGTGCCGGATTGGATGTGGGATCGATTTTGCCGACCGCAACCATGTTGTAGGAATAGAAGACAGCGGTGCAGGTGTCTGCTCGATAAGGCTTGCCGGTTTTCCGACGATCGGTATTTCCGGTGGTAATATTATCGAAAGCGGCACAAAGGGATTGTGCAACTATTACTGTGAAAACTTTGAAGAAATTAAAAATATTATATCGTAGGTGAAGTAATGAAAAAACAAAAGGCATATGTTATTCCCCACACACATTGGGACAGAGAGTGGCGGTATCCGCTGTGGAAAAACAGAATGCTGCTAATCGAATTTATGGAAGAGCTTTTAGGCACTCTCGACACCGACCCTGAATACAAATGTTTTCTTCTGGATGGACAGGTTGCTCCGATAGAGGATTACCTTGAGGTGATGCCGCAGGACAGAGAAAGAGTTGCAAAACACATAAAGGACGGCAGGATTGCGGTAGGACCCTGGTACAGTTTGCCGGACCTTTACCCGCTTGACGGTGAGTGCCTTGTGCGGAATCTTTTAAAGGGTGTCAGGGTTTCTCAGCAGTATGGAGATTGGCAAAAGATCGGGTATAATTCGTTTGGCTGGGGACAGACTGCACAGTTTCCGCAGATATATGACGGCTTTGGGATCGATTTTATTGTATGTGCGAAAAAAGTCTCGGAAGAACGTGCCCCGCAAAGTGAGTTTATATGGCAAGGGCCTGATGGCACTGAAGTTCTGACCAGCAGGCTTGGCGAACATGCAAGAGCTAACTTCTATTTCAATGCGTTCCTGTATACAAAGTATGGTATGAACTGCATAAGCGATAAGTTCAAGTACAGCCCCGATCTTTCGGGAGTTGTTATGCATAATGCCGACAGTGAAAACTGTGATGAGGATTTCTTTATAATTGATCCCAAAGTTGGGTATGACCGGTCATTGTTAAAAAAGGGGATGGATGATGCGTGGGAAGCGACCGATGCAAGTGTGCTTGATGATCACAGACTGTTTTTGAATGGTACGGATTTTTCTACTTCGCATCCTGAGCTTTCGGAGATGATTAACGATCTCAATAAGCTTTATGAAGACCGGGAATTTGTAAACTGTCGTCTGGAAGATTATGCCGAAGCTTTGCATGAGAATATTAACAAGGATGAGCTTAGAGTTATTAAAGGCGAACTTCGTGACGGGCCTTCCTGTGACTGTTCAGGCAATGCGTTGTCTTCACGTATCTATCTAAAACAGCTCAATAAAAAGGCTCAGAATATTCTGCTGCATAAGGCGGAACCTCTCGCTGCGATGCTGTCAGCTTACGGTGTCAAATATCCAAAGGGCATGCTCGATGTAGCCTGGAAGTACATGCTTCAATCCCATCCGCATGATTCTATTAACGGTGTAACACAGGACAAGACTGCTGATGATGTTGAGAACAGACTGCAGCAAGCGATTGAGATCGGTAACGTTACATATGACAAGGCTGTTGCTGAAACTTTAAAGATGATCGACTTGTCATCGTATGATAAGGAAGATATGGTTGTTGTTCTGTTCAACCCGCTTCCCTATAAAGTCAATGGTGTGATTAAAACATGTATTTGCACTCCGGCATCTGATAACATCTGGGACTTTACCGCTATAGACAGCAGTGGTAATGATCTCATGGTCCAGGAAGTTGCAAGGGATGAAAAATCGTTCCCGGTTCATGACCTTCAGGCAAGGCCCTGGCCTTATCTTGCCGACCGACATATCTGCTACCTTGAAACGGGTGATGTCCCAGCCTGCGGTTACAAGACGATTAAATTGGTTCCAGGCAAGAGCTTTAATCGTAACCATTTCTATTGGCTGAATATGAGGCAGAGCATCGGTGAGGATATTTCCAAAACAGACAATGTTCTTGAAAATGAGTTTCTCAGGATTGACATTAATAATAACGGTACACTCAAGCTTACTGAAAAAGAAACCGGTCGAGAGTATGACAATCTAAATTACTTTGAAGATACCGGCGATGTGGGCAACTACTGGGCATACTATCCGCCATACAAAAACAAGACTATCAATACTCTTGGCGCAAATGCAAAGATATGGACCGAAGACAATGGTCCGCTATCTGCAACTATCGTCATCGAGTATGACCTGGAAGTTCCAGCTTATGGTACGGAAGTTCCAGGCGGCGTCAAAGGCGATTGCAAACGAAGTGATGAAACTGTGATCATGAAGATTACTTCACGCGTGACGCTTAAAAAGGGTGCTAAGCGTGTCGATATTAAGACTACTGTCAATAATAACGCTAAGAATCATCGTCTCAGAGTAGCGTTCCCCACATGTATCAAAGCCGTAAACGCCTGTACTTCGGGGCATTTTACCGTTGACGAAAGACCTGTCAAGCCGGTCAAAGACAAGGACGGCAAGTACTGGCCCGAAATGCAGACACTGCCGATGCAGCACTTTGTAGATGTCAGTGACGGTGACAAGGGTATTGCGTTGCTTAACAATTGTCTGACGGAATATGAAGTTAAGGATGACGAAAACTCTACCGCATATCTTACACTCTTTAGAGCTATGGGCAACATGATCGTGACATGGTGGGAAGCGGTGGGAGTATTCCCGAAACAGGGTGGCAGTCAGTTGCAGCGCACGATGGAGTTTGAGTACTCGATCTATCCGCATGACGGGGCATGGGACAAGGGTCTTGTTTATAAAGAGGCTGAGATGCTTAACGGGCCTGTTGTTCCGTATCAGGTTACTCCGCATGCTAAAGGTACTCTCCCTCAAGAGCACAGCTTTGTTTCTATTGAACCGGCTAATCTGATAATGTCTGCATTAAAACAGGCAGAGGATAGCGAAAGCGTAATTCTCAGGCTCTTTAATCCGACAGGGAATACTATTGAAGGTAAAGTAATAATGCCAAAACCGGCAAAAAAAGCATATGTTGTAAACCTGAATGAAGACCGCCAGTTGGAATTGCCGTTGGGGTCTGACCCGGGTGTTATTGAGGTGTCAGTAAAGCAAAATAAAATCGTTACTATTGAAGTTATTTTTTAAGGAAAAAAACATGACAGGAATAGATGTAGCAGTCATTGTGGCGTATTTTGTGATCACGGTTGGAATAGGAGTTTATTTCAGTCGCAAATCTGCAACGGGTATTAAGTCCTACTTTCTTGGTGATAATCAAAGTAAGTGGTGGATGCTGGCAGCGTCGGGGTCGGCAAGTAATTACTCGCTTGCCGGGACAGTCTGGTTTATTTCGATTCTTATCGTGTTGGGCATGAAGAGTTGGTGGCTGGTTCTGGTCTGGTGGATTCCGAGTGCGATCTTTCTGATGAGTTATTCGGGTATCTGGATCCGGAGAACAGGCGTTATGACCGCGGCGGAACTGAACAAGATACGGTTTGGTACGGACATCGGGGCCAAATGGGGTAGAACCTCTTTTTCTGTGATGATCCTTCTTTTCAGCATAGCGTCTCTTGGAACTTCATATATTGCTATCCATAAATTCGCGGAAATCTTCGAAGTGCCCGGGCATCCGACCGCGATTACGATAATGGCCCTTACAGGTGTCTATGTAATAATCGGGGGCTTTCGCGGCATTATTTTAGTTGAATGTTTGCAGACGGGGTTGCTGTTCGTGATATCCTTTGTTATCGGAATTGTTTGTTATATGAACTATACTGGTTCTGAGCTGCATGCAGGTATTGCCGAAGCGGGTATCACTTCGGATTATTGGAAATCATTGGCTTTCGAAGCTAAACCGGATCTGGGTGTCTTTGCCGATGGTGATTACGCTAACTGGGGCAATCTGTTGCGTGCCGGGGTGGCGTTTTCGGTAGTTGGTTTTCTTGGCTGTATTGGCGGAGCTGGTGGCCGTTATGGTGAGCAGCGTTTCCTGGCTACGAAAAACGTTAAAGAAGCTGGTTGGGTGGCAGGTCTCTGGACTGTGCTGGCTTTGCCTCGCTGGCTGGTGATCGGTGGTATTGCCTGTGTTGGCTTTGCAATGTTTGGTCCTGAAGTAGTGGGAGGAGCGGACCCGGATGCAGCACTTCCTCTGTTTCTTAAATCCGACATATTGGCAACCGGCCTTAAAGGGTTGGTCGTCACTGGTTTTGTGGCAGCCTATATGTCGACATTTAGCGCCGAAGTTAATGCGTCGGCATCGATCATGGTGCGTGACCTTTATCAGCCGCTGACCAAAAGCGAAAATTCTACGGGAAAAAGTCAGATGATAGCTAGCTATCTTGCCACTGGTTTTCTTGTTTTTCTCGCTATTTCACTCGGTTACATATTTGTAGAGCGAAGCAGTCTAAACGGGATATGTTCCTGGATGATGTCGGGCCTGATCTCGTGTATCGTGGTTCCGCTGGCACTTCGCTGGTTCTGGGGAGGCATGAACGGATGGGGCTTTACGGCAGGCTGTCTTATAGGCCTGGTGCCTTCATTCGCTATGCTGGCCAAGACACTCTGGCCCGATCTTACCGCTTTGCAGTGGATATCCAATGATGCACTAACCTACACCATTTTGCTCAGCTCGCTGGCTGGCTGCGTGATAGGCTCGGTGCTGACGTCGCCTGTTCGGCAAGAGGAAATTGATGAATTCTATCGCCGCGTTCGCCCCTTTGGTGCATGGGGTGCAATTGAAAAGCGGGTTGCAGCATCGGGTAAACAGATGGCGACAAAGCTTTCGTTTAAGCTTGTACTGCTTAATTGTGTTATAGGCTGCGTGGGCATGATCTCATTGTACACGGTACCGATCTATTGGGTGGGTCATTGGTATGCCACAGCCGCAGTCGCCGCAGCAATCTCTATCATCTGCGGCATCGCCCTGTATTTTACATGGTTTAAGACTTTGCCGGATGATTAATATTAGAAACCGGAAGAAACCAAAAAAAATACCTGTCCTGTGCAAAAACTGATATGGAACGACCCTTGTCAGTCCAGCATGCTTTTAGTTTGTCATACCTGCATGCTTTTGGCAGGTATCCACATTAAAATAAACATCGCAACGCGATTCCAATTCATTTAGCCCCCTGTTCCCCGCAACAGGGGGTCGCGAACCAAGGAACTTATACGACACCAAAAAAAACATGCAAACAAACACGTTGTCATTCCTGCATGCTTCGGCGCCGAATCCACATTAAAAAAAGCATCGCAAAGCCATTCCGATTCATTTAACCCCGCCTTCCTGAACGCGGGGTAAGGGCCGTAGGCCCGCATAGACATCTAAACCAAACGAAGCCATTCCCTTCATAACCACTTATCACTTCATCGGCCACCCGCCACACCCATCGATTATCTCATCAACTCGACCCATACACATTATAGTCCGCCCAAGCCCAACTGTTATCTTCTGATAATACTCCATATCGTCATAACTCAGCTTACGCCCGCGACGATCCTTCAGCCACTTCTCACCTTGTCATACCCGCTAAATACCGCTTTTTCACACTCTATGCGAAATATACTGAAATTTATTGCTCTTAATTGAAAAATAGCTATAATTATTGCTATTTTGCTAAGGAAATATTTTTCAAGGACGAAAAAAACACCAATGCTTAATGAACAGAGAGGTTCTGGCTATCAGATTACTTCAAAAATCTGTCTTTACAACTCATAGTATTTATTGTATGCTTATTTTTACGGTTCGATAAAATATATAAATGAGGATCAAGTGATTAGGAAAAATAACAGTAAGGATACTAGAGTTATTGAGCTAACTCCCGCAGCAAAAAAGCATGGTAACCTATATATAACTACATGTGGCCCCGATTTTTTCCCAAAAGAAGCTATTGGCTCTCATTCAAGAGAAAAAGGTCTTGGCAAACTACTGACCTTGCATGTAGCCGGTTTAGCAAACCCCGTCAAGACAGATATTCCCACTGACAAAAAAACTGGAAAACCCAGAAGAATATTTAGGGAGCGTCGATGGTTCAAGGACTTTGTGCAAATACATAAACTACACAGTGGAGATCGAGTAACAATCCAGAGGATAAACAAAAATAGATATTCAATTTTCCCAAGCAATGCCAAAAGAACTGAGATGCCTAAAAGGGCAATTGATCTTTATAGCGGTATTGGTGGATGGGATTTAGGGCTCAAAATGGCTGGAATTAAAACTGTAGCCTCCTATGATTACTGGAAGCCCGCTAACCTTACACATTCAATGAATTTTACAACTCCCGTTTTTTGTGAAGATATTCGCAAGTTACCGCTAGACAACTTACCTACTAAAGTCGATTTTATTGTTGGCAGTCCCCCTTGTACGCAGTTCTCCTATTCTAATCGCGGTGGTGGAGGCGACATTCAGGATGGTTTGGTAGATATAAGAAAGTTCTTAGAAGTAGTGGAGTATTTGAAGCCAAAATACTGGGCTATGGAAAATGTTCCACGTGTAAAAACAATCATAGAAAGAGAAATAGAACCAGGAGGGAGTCTTCAGGAGTACAAGAATCTTTTTACCGCTATAGAGATTTTCGACTGTAGCGATTATGGTCTCCCGCAGGCTAGAAAAAGAATGGTAGCGGGCAATTTCCCTATAGAACTTTTGCGTTTGTATTCCCAAAAAACATCCCCTAAGACTTTGGGAGAGGTGGTAAACTCCCTTCAAAATCATACGGTAATCGACCCGCTTCATGGAATAAAATTGAACGCCCAAGAAATATCAGAAATTGAATTAGAGACCGAGTTAGATAAAGAAGAGCTTCGAATGAACAGTGAAGCTAAAACTTATCATCCAGTATATAATAAGATGTCCTTCCCAGATCGACTCGATCGATCTTCAAGAACGGTAACAGCATTATGTACCCGTGTATCTCGTGAAAGTATTGTTATTGAAAATCCAAAGCGTAAGGGCATGTATCGACGTCTCAGCATAAGAGAACGTGCATGTTTACAAGGATTTCCAATAACCTATCAGTTTTACGCAAACAGCTATAGCAATAAACTTAAGATGATTGGAAATGCTATACCGCCGATTCTGACTTATTATATAGCCAGTAGTATGCTTGAAATTCAACCAGAGAAAATTGCGTCTCCTGACAAAGCTGCATACAGCCATCCTTTGCCCAGTGAAATGCCTCCAGTTACTTTGTCCAAGAAAACTAAATCTAAGTACTCTTGGAATCGTAAATTCAAAATTGCACTCCCAAATCTTCGATTTGGGAGTGGAGTTCGGTTTGAACTAGTTAACGAGTTTGACTCCAATAAAGTTAGATGGGCAATACGATTTTATTATGGTTCATCTAAAGCAATAAGAACAATAAGTATTGACGAGCAATTGAGTAACCTTATTCAGCCATCTTTAGTTTTGTGGGGCAAAGATAAACAAATAGAAGTATTACTAAACTCACTTTTACAACGCTTTGAAAACCGCAACTCAACGGGCATACAATACAGGTGGAACAACTCGAAACAAGGCATACATCCATTTACAATTGCAGATAGCTGTGGAAGCACCACGAAGAAAATCCATAAAATACTTAGTGACTTGGATGAAGAAAAAACTGCAACTTTCTTGCGATACGCCTTTGAAACATTAGGAGAAAATCATCAAGCTAATTCCGCTAATGGTATGGCCAAAATTGAACGAAACTCATTATGGATTTTATCAGGTCTTATTGTCTCTGCTAGTTTTAATGCAAAAAGTCAAATTGCAAAATATTCACAAATTAATCTTGAAAGCTGATTTTATTTAGATTTGAGGTATATCTTGAAAATACAAAAACAATATTCGCATCTTAATGGCTTTGAGTGGTTACTTGTACATCAAAAGGGTTTATGGAAACAAATACAGAGTGCTATAGAATCCATTGATGCATCAAAATGTAAAACAAAGGTGAGTAAAGAAAAAACCATGAGAGGCAAGAAACTGTATTGTCCTAAATCTCTTAATGAACATTTTAAATTACTGCTTGAGGAAAATGGTTGGAAAGAAAGCCGAACAAGTTATTGGGTAACAGATGATTACGACTTGATTACCAAAACACTCCCAATGTCAGCCGAAGAACAAAAGCGAGAGATAGAAGCTGCCAATAAAACACCAATAAGGTCTTATAATCAAACTGATTTTGTGAAAGACAAGGTATCTGTGGAAGTTCAGTTTGGCAAATATTCATTTATTGCTTATGATTTATTTGTAAAACACCTTGCGTTTTATGTTAGAGGTGAGATTGAAGTTGGAATAGAAATCTTACCTATGAAGTCAATGCAGGCTGAGATGTCATCAGGCCCGGGATACTACGAGGGAGCACTTTATGACTTAGCACGACAGGGTCGAGGTGTGCCACATGTCCCATTAGTGCTAATTGGAATTGCCCCTTAAGTAAAGATGAATTAATTCGCTAAAAAAGGGGGAAATTTAAGGGGTCAAGAGCCTTTTTCAAAAGGACCGTCACCATTTCCTAACCAAAACTATCAATCTTCTCCTTACAAAGTCTCTCCGTCACTTCATGCAATCGTTTAACACCGTGAGCCAACTGTTCCAACTGCTCTTTCGTTCATCTTCAAATTCTCCTGTCATTTTCTATCTCCTTAACTCCGCTAGTTTTACGAGGTTTTTGTATTTGTATTTATTATTCAACCTTGAGATTTGAACATACGGAACAGCTTGATCATTTGGTCTATGCGTTCTTTGGTTAACATAACAGCTCGCCTCTTGCGTTGATGATTACGCGCAGAAGGTGGCTTTGCCTTGCCATTATCAACCGGAATATTGAAATAAACCTTAAAAGGAGGGATGGTACTATACTCCATAAATTCATCTGGAGTATAATTAATGAATTCCCATCTACCGTCCTTGATCCGTGCCACAACAAACGAATATGTGTCAGGATATTTAATCGCAGCTTCCCACTCTGTTAGTGTTGCTGCCCCAAAATAGATGTCTTTTTTTGATGTGGATTTTATTTCAAAATAGTACCGTTGCCCCTCACTGAAAGCAGTAATATCGGCAGGTGAAGCTGTAATTTCAACCCTTTCATAACCGCTTTGCCGCAAAACCATGCAAAAGGCCTCTTTTGCTGGAACATCACTTTTGGGATTTATTTTATTTAGGCTATCCATTTTTGCTTTCTATTTACAAATAAATGTTTTTAACAGACAATATTTCAAAAGGAAATAGGGGACAGCCACCTATTCCCTAACCAAAACTATCAATCTTTTCCTTGCACAGTTTTTCCGTCACTTCATGCAATCGTTTACACTGTGAGCCAACTGCTCCAACTGCTCTTTCGTTATCTTAAAGTGCATAGCCCCTGACAACGCCGGATAATCATCTTCACTTTTGCATCCCCAACCTAATCCATAACCACCATTTTGTCAAGAAACCCCTCATTAAAAACACAAAAATTCCACCCCTAAACCCTAGCCCCTAACTCCTATCCCCCAAATACTCCTTTCCTTTGCGTTCTTCCCACCCTTCGTGTTCTTCATGCCATTCGTTCTGTTAGTGGTTTAAATATTATGATCTGTTTCTGTTCTTCGTGTGTTTCGTGCTCGTAGCCTGCCCTGAGCTTAGCCGAACGGGTGGTAAAATATAAACCTGTTCGATCCGCGAGTTTCGCGGATAAAATATCTTCGTATTTCAAATAATTCAGTTGACAAAAGACTCTCAGCTTTGTATAATGCACACATAACAATCAGGATAGATTGTAGTTATGCATAGTATAAAAAAATTCGTGCCGAAGGCCCTCCGTAGCCTTGGCGGAGGATGGGTAATCTGTTAATTCGCTTGTCCTGCGTAGCCTTGGCGAAGCAGGGTGGTTCAAGTAGTTAAAAAACGTGAAAAAATGACAAAAACGAAACAATTCGAATACACCACAAAACCCTCACTTTTTCAGAGGGTTCCTGGGTTTTTTAAAATACTTTTTCTGGGAAGCAAACCCAATTTCCCAACTCAGAGAATCACTGCAACTACTTGCAAAGGAGAGACTTACAACGATTTTTACCCCCAAAACCACAAAAAAAGCAAACCCAATCAAAGCCAATTTTTTCACTACCTTCAACCCCATTTTTGTGAGGAATTTTGGTTCCTGGCAAGGCGTCAGTCTGCGTTCAAGCGAAGTAGTACGAGTGGTACGTCGAGCGATGGACGTCTGGCGGACAACACCGCCGCCG
>DRGS01000133.1 GCA_011053245.1 Phycisphaerales bacterium | reverse complement strand
TTGAAAGCGGAGGGTGGAGGTACGAGACGACCTTGTTGACTATTTTGTAAACCATCGGCAGGAAATCGAGGATCATCTTATCTTCGCGATCCTTGCGGGTCTGCTGACCGTAAGCCTTTATCGCCGCACCCTGAAGATGAGAGTTATCAATCGCCGGTTCAGCCGGAGCGATAAATTCAGCAGCAAATGCAGCGGTTGAGTCAGGAGCCTGATATGCGTCAGTTTTTTTTGCTTTTACAGGCACTAAATATTATCCTTTTCGGCAAGTTTGCGGTATCTGTTTTCCACCATTTCATTTATGATAATATTGGCGATTATGCCACCTACTATCGAAAATACTAAATATGTAATAACAGCACCTCCGCAAGCACGGACAGAAGCGGTGCCCGGAGAGACACCCGTGAACCAACTGACGATGGACATCAGAAAAAAGGTCATAACTGCCGCGGTTGCCGCTACTGAGCGAATTTTTTTTCTCAAGGTCATCTCCGTTTTCCAGAGGTCCCAATTATATGATTAAACACCAACCGTTTGACTGTGTGCGTTAAGCATAGCAGCGGTTTCAGTAAGTTTTGCCGTTTCTACGGGTACGGTATTCGTTCCCGGTACGATCTCATCGTAGGCAACGACAGGTAAACGCTGTATAGTTCTTTCTATAAGGTTAAACAGCGCGGATCTGATCCTTGCGTCACAAAGTATGATGACATTATCATAAGATTTATCCATTGCCGATTTCCACGCGTCGGCAATTTTTCTGTTAAGTTCGGCGGCCATCTCCGGCGGTATTTCCAGCGACATTGATTCACCTTGTTGGTTGAGCGTCGATACAAGATGATGCTCCAGCACCGGGTCGAGTGTTATGGCATTTATTGTTCCGGTCAAGTCCTTGTGTTGTTCGGTGATCGCTCTTATGAGCGATTTTCTCGATACCTCCGTAAGAAGGGCAGCACTCTTTGTACGTTGACCGTTCTGGCCGAGTGTTTCGAGTATCAGGGTCAGATCCCTGACCGAAACACTTTCTCTTAATAGGTTCTGGAGTATTTTCTGCAGCAGGCCAATGTTTATGATCTCTCCGACGACTTCACCGACAAGTGACGGCTGGGTCTGTCGCAAACGGTCGACGAGTTTCTGGACATCTTCGCGTGTGAGCAGTTCGTTAGCATAACGGTTGAGCGTTTCCGAAAGGTGCGTAATGAGTACGGATTCCGGATCGATGACCGTGTATCCGTTGATCTCTGCGGCTTCCTTGTCGGCTTCTGCTATCCATAGAGCCGGCAGTCCGTAGACAGGTTCCTGCGTAGCCAATCCCTGTACAGGTTTTGATACCGAGCCGGAGTCCATCGCAAGAAATCTTTCCGGTTCTATCTTTCCGGATGCAATTACATGGTCGTATAGTTTTATTTCATAGGCGGTCGGATCGAGGTTAATGTTATCCTTTAGTCTGACAAGGGGAATAATTATACCGAGTTGTTGAGCGAATTTTCGTCGCAACGCACCTATTCTATCGAAGACGCTGGATTTTTTTCTCGGGTCAACCATGCTGATGAGCCTGACGCCGACGAGTATCGAAAGAATGTCGACGTCGAGCAGTTCCTCGACAGGTGTTTTGTCTCCGGTATCGACCTCGACGTCCGTTTTTTCTTCCGATGCCGGTTGCTGCTTTTCCGCTTTCTTTGTCGCCCATGCGAAATAGGCACATCCTGAAGCCAATACGAGGAAAGGTAACTTTGGGAATCCCGGAACAAACGCAAAGGCGGCTATTGCCACAGACGCCATTGCAATTGGTTGAGAGTGTTTGAGCATTTGCGTTGTAAGGTCGTGACTCATAGTGTTTTCGGATCTGACCTTACTGACAAGAAAACCTGAGCCTATTGCGATAATGATCGACGGTATCTGACTGACAAGACCGTCACCAATTGACAGTATTGAATATTGCTTTACTGCATTACCGATCGTCATGCCATTGGTGTAGCCGAGAATGATGCCTCCTACCAGATTGACGGCTGTGATGATCAGTCCTGCCTTTGCATCACCACTAATGAATTTGCTGGCACCATCCATGGCACCGTAGAACTCACTTTCGCTTACGATCTTTTTTCGTCGCTCTTTCGCTTCTTTATCGGTGATATTTCCGGCATTGAGGTCGGCGTCGATGGCCATTTGTTTACCCGGCATGGCGTCGAGAACGAATCTTGCCCCGACTTCACTGATCCTTTGCGAACCTTTTGTGATAACAATGAACTGGATCACAACGAGTATTATAAACATTACCAGGCCGACTACGATATTGCCGCCCGCTACGAAGTTTCCGAATGTATGAATGATGGAGCCGGCATTCCCCTGCATAAGAATGAGTCTCGTCGAAGCTACATTCAACGAAAGTCTGAAGAGCGTTACACTGAGCAATAGTGTCGGGAATGTTGAAAGGTCCATAGGTTCTTTGGTTGAAAGTATGATTATCAATACGGCTATTGAAAGTGATATGCTGCATGCAATACCGATGTCGAGGAGGAAAGTAGGCAGCGGTATTATTAAGGTTGCGAGGATGGCGATAAGGCCCGCAGCGAAGATCATATTACTGCGTGCTGCCAGTCGTTCCGCCAGCGTGCTGGATTTAATTATTTCTTTTTCTGCCATGTATATATCCGTACATTTTCAACGTTGTACCGGTCGGTACGAGGGCGATAATTTTATTCCTGTTGCTCGGCCTGTTGTGCGGGCGGGTCTATGCCGAGAACTTCTTTCATTCTTACGGCATAACAACCGTCTACAACAACTATATCTCCTGTGGCGAATTTAATACCCTGTACACATAGTTCGGCGGGCTGGCCTACTGTTTTATCAAGCTGTAGTACGGATCCCGGTCCAAGCTGGAGCAGTCGTTTGAATGGCACCTCAACCTTGCCGAGATTTACGGTTATGGGCATTGTTATATCAAGCAGTATATCGAGACTTGTCTCATCGGCGGTGACGTCGCCTTCCTGTGCCTCGGAGAATTCTACGTTTTGTGCCTCAACCTGATCTGATTTTTGCTCCTGCTCGGGAGCTTCAACTTGTTCTGTCTCTGCCATATTACAGGCTCCTATATATATTAAAGTTAATCATTCTTCGTCTGGTTTTGTTATTATGACGGCGTACTTGCCGAGTGATTTTGTTGGATAAGCTTTAAATGAAGGATGGTTGTTCAATAGCACATCGATCGGTTCATCCGTTTTCTTGCCTAACAATAATGTGTCACCCGGCTGGAGATTCATAAAGTCATTGAGACTTACAGATGCCAGGCAGAGCTGGGCGGAGGCCTCTATTGGGACATCCTGCATTGACTGCATAAGCATATTGGCAAGTTTCTGCGGTGTCGGGTTGGGGTCGTGAATTACTTTAGAACCGACAACAGGCTCCAATAAGTTTGAAAGTATAGTGTAGGTGGCTTCTATCGCTCCTTCGGGGTTGTTTGCGACAAAAGAAATACTGCACAAATCATTGAGTCCATCTACGTCAAGCGGCCAATCGCCTTTTGAGAATCGCGAAATTCTCCTGAGCGTTGCACCGCCAGCTTCTTTTATCGTATCCGTAAAGGCATCAACGATGGAGGCGACGACATCCATCAGGATGGATTCTTCAAGTTTTGACAATTCCCTTTCGATGTCATTTGCGGTGTCAGAATCTCTCAACATCTGTCCTATGAGGATATGTGCTGTTTGCGGCGAGATGCTGATGTATCCATGCGGGTTGCCTTCCGGGTCATTGAACGGCAGGAAAAGATGCTGTCCCCGTTCCTTTAATACAAGGTCACTGAGATTGCAGGCAAAATGCTGCTCAATACCGGTGATGTCCACTTCGAATTCTCCCTGACACATCGCCATGAGTGCTTTATTGATGTGAAGGGCAAGTTTTCTTGAAAAGGAGTCAAGCATTGCAATCTCGTCCGGATTGAAATGATGCGGCACCTGCCAATCGAACTCAGGTATATCAGATGCAGGCTCGTCTCGCTCGACGTGCTTTTCTGATGCGGTTATAAGCTGACGTAGTTTTTCACGTGTCAGGTTTTTGTCTTCAAATGGATTTGTCATTGTATGATGAAGTCCCTGAAAATGACCCCGGTGACATACGGTTTGCTCTCCGGGAAGAGTAGTTCGTTAAAATGTTCCTTGAGTTCGTTCTGTAGTCTCGTGAGATTTCTGGAACCTCTTACCTGTTCGAGAGTCAGTTCGGCAAGGTAAGTTGTGGTAAAGCCCCTGAGTACTCGTGTTTTTTCTTCGAGGAAGGCCTCTCCTTTTTCCGGGCTCATCTTCGGACTGAGTTCGAGAGTTATTGCCGCTCTGAGCATTCGTGTAACTCCCGGTTCGTTTAGATTTGACAGGATAGGAGGTTCAATGTCGTAGTACCATATCTTTTCATCGCCGCTGGTGTTTTCCATCATTTCATTGAATGTTTCTACTTTCTCCATATCAGCTTTTGCCTCGGATGGCGTAAGTGCATTTGGTCCGATCAGTTGCGCAAGCGAAAATCCACCAACAATCGCAGCGAGAAGAATACCTGCTGTGATCAGATAAGTATTCAGTCCTAAGCCGGAAGACTCTTCTTTTTCTTTAGACTCTTCCTTCTTTTCTTCTTGATCTTCTTTTTTTTCTTCTTTGTCAGCCATTTTGCTGCTCCGCATTTATTTCAGTTTCATGTTACCGCTAACAGTTTTTCCTGCTGTCGGTATCGTTTTATTTTGTCTCTTAACGTACGGTCACTGATCCCGAGCACCTTGGCGGCTCTTGTCTGGTTGCCTTTTGTCTGGTTAAGTGTCGCAAGTATCGCCTGCTGTTCAAGTTTTTGCAGTTTGGTTCCTGCCAGTTGCAACGGGTTAAGATCACTTTCTTCGAGTTTCGGTTGTAATTCTTTGATCAACCATGGTGTGTCATCAAGCGACAGTGTATCTCCTGAGCCGAGTATTAGAGTTGTTCTGAGGACATTTTTTAACTGCCTTATATTCCCCGGCCAATGATACGTTTCAAATATTTCAAGCATCCGCCGGTCAATCGAAGTTATCGCTCTTGCCGCTTCGTAAGCGAATTGGTTTACAAAATGCCATATCAATAGCGGCAGATCGTCTTTGCGGTCCTTTAATGACGGTACGACAAACCTTATTGCCGAAAGTCTGTAGTATAGGTCGGCCCGGAAATTTCCTTTTTCGACTTCGGCGAGTATGTCCTTATTTGTTGTGCTTATGATGCGTACGTTTACGTTGATGTTTTCCGTGCCGCCAATACGTTCAAAGTCCATTTCTTCAAGCACCCTGAGCAGGCTGGCTTGGAATGCCGGTTTCGTTTCTGTTATTTCGTCAAGCAGCAGTGTTCCGCCATGTGCTCTTTCAAATCTGCCTTTGTGTCTGGCGACGGCGCCGGTGAACGCTCCTTTTTCGTGGCCGAAGAGTTCGCTTTCGAGCAGCGAGTCACTCAATGAAGCACAGTTTATCTTTATGAACGGAGCGTTTGCCCTTTTGCTTTTGTTGTGTATCAGTTGTGCGATAAGTTCCTTGCCTGTGCCGCTTTGTCCCGTCAGGAGTACCGGTGCCGAAGTCGGAGCTACTTTTCCGGCAAGTCGTATGGTTTCCAGAAGGGACGGGCTTTGCCCTATGATGTTATGTTCGACATCGGAGAATGTCACGTCAGTATTGTGCTGCGGAAGGAAAGTATCTATTATCTGGCCTAAAGAATCCGGGGATATTGGCCTGGTGAGGAAGTCGGCTGCACCTGCTTTTATCACTTTCGCTGCCATTTGAGACGAATTGTCGTTACTTACCACGAGAATCGGCAGTTCCGGCGAATCGCGTCTGATCCGCTTAAACAATTTCGAGGCAGTTGTGTTTTTTTCAAAGGCGAGTCGGTGATCCATGAAGACAAGGTTCCAGTTGTTCTGGTCAAGATGCTGATTGGCTGTCAAGGTATTTGTCGCCACAGTAGCACGGATCGCCTTTTGCGCAAAGACCTTCAGCAACAGCCGGTTTAGCGACTGATCGTCATCTACGATGAGCACATTGTAGATCATATTGTCAGATACTGTTTGGGTCACTTGTGTACTGCTCCAATATATTTGACGGCTGGGTTTGCTTGTACCATGTAATGACCTGCTGGCATGCAAGTGCCGCTGGATTCCATCCCGAACTTGGATATTCTTCGATAAGCTGCTGGTAATACTTGTATGCCTCGTCAGGGTCGTCTTTTCGCAGGCAATTGCCTATCTGAAAGAGTATCCACTGGCGATCGGAAGCGTCTTCGATTTCGTCGATACTGTCGGTACTGTCGATTTTGTCGGTACGTTGTAAAGCTATCTTATAGAATTTTGCCGCGTCTGCCATTTTATCGCCTATGAAGAGCGCCTGCGCGGTAGAAAGCGGATCGACTATTTTTTCCGGGTTTTCAAGTAACTTGTCAAATATCCGCCTGGAAATATTGCCTGTGTTTTTTGGCTGAGTTTCAGGTACAGCTACGTTTGCAGGAGGTGCGGTGTCCAATTGACTTTGCGTCTCTACGGCTGGGTCGTCAACGACATCAGATTCGTTATCATCTGCTTCTGTACCATACAATGAAGGCATCTGAAGTTTTTGCATCTCGTCGATGATCCGCTGGAGTTCGGTCTGATTAGCGGTGGTTTCATCAACTTGCAATGAAATAATATCGTTTTGAATAAACTGTTTTTGCAGTATTCTTGACTTGCTTATTATTTCATTGTTTTGGGTTTGTACTTTTTGCTCTGCCGCATAAGAATATGCAGAGGAGCAGATCGCCATAAATATCACGATAAACCGGATTTTTGACATTTCGGTTTTCATTATGGATTTGCTCCTTTGGTATCATAGACGCCTGCGTGTGCCAATGCAGCTTTGTCGTACTGGCCGAAATGGGTATATATTTTGCCAAGCATATTCCCTGCCTGATCCTTCATTTCATTGTTCTCGATATATTTCAGAAGTTTCAGGCATATATCTTTAGCCTGTCGATAGTTTCCCATTTTCATTGAGACATCGACAAGCAGTAAATTGGCTTGCTGTGTGAGTTCTCCTGGCGGCAGGTCATAGATGGCGTCGGTAAGTCTTTTACTTGCGATCGTAAGGTCGCCCATATCGATATAACATTTTGCCAGTTCGAGTGAGAGTTTTGCCCTGATCTCTGAATTGGCAATAAACTGTATTTTTCGTCTTAGCAAAGCACTGGCTGCGTCATGGAGATCCATCTGCCGCATCATACCCGCTCTTGCTATAAGTACGCGGCAAGTATCTTCTTGCGTAAGCTGTTTTAGCGGCACATTTTCGAGGATGTTCAGGGCAACTATATATTTTTCCTGACGTACGTGTGCTTTAACGAGTTCAAGAATAATGCTGACATATTCCTGCTGGGATATTGGTCCGCCCAGAGCCTTTCTCAATACGGTCGAAGCCTGTTCGTAGTCCTTCAAATACATCTGGCATTTACCGAACATAAAATAAGCATTGTGCAGGCGGACGTCGGCAGCATTGTCAGTCAAGTTGATAGCATGTGCGAGCCATTTCGACGCATCTTCGTACTGCTGAGTTTCGTAGAAGCACTTTCCGAGTCCGTATGCGGCTTTTTGCTGCGATTGTCGATTGAGATCAAGATTATAGACCTTGCGAAACATTTTTATTGCACTGTCATAG
Source organism: Phycisphaerales bacterium (assembly GCA_011053245.1). The sequence continues at coordinate 4,684 of DRGS01000133.1, read as the reverse complement.
TTCTTGGTCATCATAGTTGCTTCAGCGAGATACAAATGAGCCTGGTCGACGACTTTTGTATCCGAATGATGTATGATCAGTTCGTTAAGATCCTCTTTTGCCCCGGTGTAGTCATGGAGATTTGTTTTTATTTTGCTGGCATTTAACAGAGCGTATGGCGCAAGTGGATTGTGTGAAAACCGGCTTGCGAGGTATTTGTATTGGCTAAGTGCCGTTGGTATCTGGCCTGCGTATTCCTGTAATTTTCCAAGCGAGAAATGAGCATTTGGCGTTCTGTGGTCACCGCGGTATACCTGTAGGAAACGATGCCATGTCGCTATCGCCTCTTTTGTCAGAAGTGTCTTGTATTCGTCGAGATCCGAATAAACCTGCGGATCGTATATGAACATGTTGTCCTTGCCGTCAAAGCGTGCCATAAGACCGGTGCTGCCTATTGTTACTTCGGCAAGATTTTGCCGCGATGCCGTGGGCATGTATACCGTTACAGGTCTGAGTTTCATGCCTTCATCCGGGATTTCCCAGTAAATATTCATACCTGAAGTCGAAGCAAAACGCGAAATAACTTCCGCTAACGGGGCATTTACGGAAATCACGGACCATTGTGAGCCGACCACCATTGCGGGACGTTTTTCAACCCTTGGCGTAACGGCGGCTTCACTTAATTTATATGTACCCGTCTGAAGGAATGAACGCAGTTGATCCTGTGTCATCTGCGGGACGGAGGCGATCATAAGTGTATCGGACCAGAGTTGCCCCGGCAATCTGTCTGGAGCATTGTTCAGGACAAATACCTGTCTTGTCATCGCTTCGGCGAGCGTGAAATAGCAATCGGCTTCAAGCGGCTGGGGAAAGTTTTCCTCGAAAGCTTTCAATAGTCCCAGCGTTTGATATGCATGTTTTCGTGCGTTAAGGTACCTGTTATTGTGCATTTCGATGAACATAAGGTTGTAATTTGCAAGCGCTCTTACTGCTGGCGAGCGGCTTTGAAGGGCGACGGTAAATAAACTGCTAACCTGTTCATCTTGTCCTGTTTTGTGAAGGCACAGAGCCATCCTGAGTTTGAGAAAATCTTTCAGGAACAGGTCGGCTGGCAAATTTGTCGTTAGATTTTCGGCCATCTTCGAGAAAACGTAGTGGGCCTGACCGAAATCGCCGGCATCGTAGAACTTTTGGGCGAGATCCCACGAGATCGCCTTATCGAGTGCCTTGGCGGTTGCCTCACTTACCATTACGGTCTCACCCGGCTTGGTAGATCCTGATGTATTGTCTGTTACCTGAGTTCGTACTATTTTCTGTATTACGAGTGCATTGGGTCTTAAGAGCAAAAACGCGAGCACTGCTGTAATAATAACGACATTTACGATAAGTATAATGTGCGTTATTGACATTGTTGTTACCGCTTTTGCGGCGGTTTTCCCGGCTTGGCTTGCCTGCTGTACTATAGCCGGGCGATTTGCTTCCTCTATTTCCTTATATAGATCCTCGTCGCCTGCGAAAATGTCCTGTGCGGAGATGTCCCGGGGGGTATGCTTTGCGAAAACCTCAGAGACGTCAGGGGTCTTGGAAGCGTTTTCGAATAAGTTTTTGACATCTGTATCCATTTTATACTTCGTTTCCCTGTATAACCGGGTCCATTCCACGCGATCCGCGCTGATACTGCATGCGCGGTATCTGTTCGCAAATGATTATTGCAATAATTGTGCCAGATTCTCAGGCAGCTTTGATTATCGAATAATTCGGCGTTTTTGACCTTAGGAATACGGTTTTTTGAGATTTTCGCATTAATGGAAGTGTTCAAAATTTGCGGTAGTGTATAACTGATGGACATTTTTCGTGCGCGGGTGACCGGAAAAAGCTCCTCGCTAAAATGGGGTCTGGGGGTAGTGAAAAAATTGGCTTTGTTTGGGTTTGTATTGGGTTTGTTTTTCTGTCGGAATTTGGGGAGTAAATTGCTGTAAGCACTTTCACAGCAAGAGTTTGCAGTGTTTCTCTGATCGGGGAAATTGGGTTTGAATCCCATAAAAAGGTTGTGCGATTTTAGGGGTTTATCTGGAAAAAGTGAGGGTATCCTATTATTAGGGGTTAGGGGATAGGGGTTAGGGTTTAGGGGTGGAATTTTTCTTTTTTTATTAAATACAACCACACCGACAGGTCGGCGGGCTAAAATTGGCTTTAAATTGGCTTTGTTTGGCTTTGTTCCGTTTTGGGTTTTGGTGGATAAATAGTTGTAAGTGGTTCTACTGTAAGGGCTTGCGGTAATTTTTAGGCTTGTAAAATTGGCTTTGTTTTTCATGTTTTTTATTCGCTGGAACCACGAATGAACACGAATTGACACTAATAAACGATGTTTTTGTGTATTTTTGGAATATCCCGGTTTTTGTTGTTTTTTCATGTTTTTGTGCCCCATTATTCGCAACAATCTATCTTGATTGTTAATTAGCCATTATACAAAGCTCAGTATTAAATGTCAAGCTTTTTCTGGTTCTTTTTGACAATTACTTCGTTATACGCCTGCCGCCCAATCCTCAACGTACACCAGTACGCTTCCGGTAGGGCGTTGGCTAAGCCTTGTACTTGTCCAAAACTCCTACGAAAAAGTGTTTTTGGGGAAATATAGAAGAAAGATTTTATTCCACAGGTGTCGCAAAGGCGTCAAGAAAAGAAAGATTTTCTAAAAAGGTGAGGAGTGTGCTTTACAAGTCGGTTGTTTTGGATTAGTATTATGTGGACCGAGTGAATTTGGTAAGGGAGAAGGTAGAAAAGGTTTCTGATACCTCCTATCCGGATGCAAGGCACGCAAAAAAGGCGTTGACAGCCGCAGAGCGGTTGGAGGCTGGAAGGTTAGTGAGAAAGGTGGAATATGAAGGAAACGAAAACCGTCATCTACAGAGTTACATGTCCTAACGATCCCGAGCATGTGATCGAGAAGAGCTTTGAAGTTGAGGTCGGCAGCGAACCGGTTAAAAATGAAGGTGAGGTGTATTGCCCGGACTGCAATGAATTTGTGTCATTCGAGATAGATAAGAAGGTGGTTCCTGACGCGGAGATATTGAAAATCCTGCGAAAGCATAATCTGTGAGAAGGGGTCGGGCAATGACGATGAATTATCGGCAGGTAAAACTGAATATAAGTGATGAGCAGCGGCAACAGTTGATCGAGCATAATGTCGGTATTGCCAACCATATCGAGAGACGGCTTGCGCTCGAGCATACGGTAGTCTCCGGACTGGCTGAGGAGTTGTCAAAGGCTGTCGAGCAGATGCCCGAAATGGTAGAGGTACTTGCCGAGATCAACGATCAACAGCGGCATACGCATGTCAGGCTCATGGATGACGATGCGGAAATCCTGAACCTGCCGTGGGCAATGGCTATCGATCCTGCGAGCGGGCAGCCGTTGGGGGAGATCGCGAAGCTGCATCTTAGTAAATGTCCTGAGAGATTCATTGCAGACACGGCGAGGGAGCTTACGGCTCCTGTGCTTAAAATACTTGTGATGATCTCGTCTCCCGAAAATGTAGAGCACCGCGGTCGGCTCAGCTACGAAGAGGAAGAAAGGCTGATCCTGGCGGCTTTTGGGCCGCTGCTGGAGAGTGGGCTGGTCGAGATCGACTTCACTGACGAAGGTTCGCTTGAAACGCTGCAGGAAAAACTCAAAAAGAACAAATACCATATTCTTCATTATTCCGGCCATGCCTTGTTCAAAGATGGCCAAGCCAGTCTGCAATTAGAGGACCACCTGACGATGAACTCTCGCATTGTAAGTGAGAAGGCTTTTGCACAGGCAGTAACCTGCAATCCCGAACATACTGTGCCGCTGGTAGTGCTGTCGTCATGCCAGACGGCGCAGGGTTTAGCGGATAGCGAAAAGGGCTTTTGCGGGGTGACCAACCGGCTCTTGCAAATGGGCGTTTCGACGGTGATCTCGATGGGTATGAGCATTCTGGATCATTATGCCAGTGTGTTCTGCGCCCACTTCTATGGGCAGATAGCCGACAAGCAGGGTATCCTGCAAAGCTTTCACAGCGCCAGGGAGCATTTGCGACAGCAGGAGTGGGAAGATCGGCGAAAGGCAAATATTGCCGGTGGAGCCGCGATCCAGTGGATGATCCCGAATCTGTACAGCCGTGACGGACTTGACCAGCTTGTCGATTGGGACAAGGCTTCGGAGAAGATTAAGTCATCCTCTTACCGGTTCATCTTCGAGCAGGGGCGTCTGCTGCTAACGCATGACGACGATTACCGTTTCATAGGACGTCGGCGCGATAAGGCAAAGATCCTGCCGCTGCTGGCGAAGAAACTGCCCATACAGTTGCGAGGTCAGGGTGGCATGGGAAAGACGGCGATGGCTGAGCATCTTATACAGCGATTGTTCACATCGAATACGGAGATCCATCCGTTTCTGTTCAATGAAAAAAGCAAAACACTGCAGGATATCCAGAAGGTGCTCCAGAGCTATCTCGACGAAAAGGGTGTGCACTATATACAGGAACTGCAGCTTCGAGAAAAAGGCATGGATGAATTCATCTACCTGGCAGCAGAAGCGGGGAAGGTATGCCAGCCGGTATTTGTATTCGATAATCTTGAGACCTTTCAGGAGGGGCTTACGGAGCGGTTCGCACAGGAATTCGAGGATATCGCGGCGGTTATCGGTTCCCTCTGCAAGGACCGCCGGTATCATGTTATCC
>DRGS01000132.1 GCA_011053245.1 Phycisphaerales bacterium | reverse complement strand
TGTATTGGCTGCGCAGGAAACGGTAGAAGTCGATCCGACGCAGGAAAGTATAGATGACATGGTCCACGGTTTGATCGAGGATCATACGATAGGTTAATACGGTTTGGGTGATTTTTTATTGGGATCAGCATATTAAAGGATTGAAAGATGATAGATGTGAACAAATCCGGCGAAGTATGGGTTTTTGCCGAACAGTACGAAGGTAAATTAGTGGATACGCCCGTCGAACTGCTGAGTAAGGGCAGAGAGCTTGCCGATAAGCTTGGCGTTAAGTTGGGTGCGGTTCTGTTGGGCGACGGCGTTGCGGGGCTTAGCGAAAAGTTAGGCTATTACGGTGCGGATAAAGTTTATCTCGCAGAGCATACGCTGCTTGAGCATTACCAGACCAATACTTATGCCAAGGTTATATACGATCTGATCCATAAGCATTGCCCGCAGATAGTGCTTTACGGCGCAACGGCGTGCGGCAGGGATCTTGCGCCTCGGATAGCAAGCGCAACCAAGGCCGGTCTCACTGCCGATTGCACGGACCTGCAGATCGGCAGGCATGAGATCAAGAAGACCAATACGGTTTACGATAATCTGCTGCTGCAGATACGGCCGGCGTTTGGCGGTAATATCATTGCGACGATCATAAACTATGACCGGTGGCCGCAGATGGCGACTGTACGCGAAGGTGTTATGCCAATGCCGGAACCGGATACCAAACGTAAGGCTGAGGTCGTGAAAGAAAAGGTTACCCTCACGCAGACTGACCTTGCGATAGAAATATTGAGAACGCATACGCAGGAAAAGAAGGTTAACCTGAAGGATTCGCGTGTGATCGTTGCAGGCGGTGCGGGTGTCGGCAGTAAAGAGAATTTTAAGAAGATATGGGATCTTGCCCATTGTCTCGGAGCATCGCCGGGAGCGACAAGGGCGGCATCGGACCTTGGGTTTATCGACAGTGACCATCAGGTAGGGCAGACGGGTACGACGGTTCGGCCGAGTCTGTATATTGCCGCCGGTATTAGCGGAGCGATCCAGCATATCGCCGGAATGAGCGACAGCCAGAAGATCATTGCGATCAATAACGATCCGAAGGCGCCGATCTTTAAGATAGCTCACTACAAAATCGTCGGCGACCTTAACGAGGTGATCCCGATGATGATAAAGGCTATCAAGGAAAAAGTTTAGTAGAACGATTTTTGATTATTGACGGACGATAGGGACGGAATTAAATTATGGCTAATTTTTACAAAGATAATGACGATATAAAGTTTTTGTTCAGGCACATGGATCTCGCGGAGATCGCCGATTACAAAGAAGAGGGTTTCAAGTTCGCAGCGGATAACGAATACGCTCCAGCAGATGCCGACGAAGCTATCACCAACTATGATATGGTGCTGGATTCGATGGGGGAACTTAGCGGCAGTTTCATCGCTCCACGGAGTGAGGGTGTCGACCGCGAAGGTAATACTCTCAACGAAGACGGGACGGTAACGTACGCAAAGGGGATCTCCGAGTCACTTGACGCTCTTGCTAAAGCGGACGTTATGGGCTTTACGCTGCCGCATCGTTTCGGCGGTCTGAATTTTCCGGAATCGGTCTATACGATGGCGATCGAGATGGTCTCGCGTGCGGATGCTTCGCTTATGAACATATTCGGCTTGCAGGGTATCGCTGAGACGATCAATGCTTTCGCATCGGAAGAGATCAAGCAGCAGTATCTGCACGATTTCTCAAAAGGTAAAGTGACCGGAGCGATGGTGCTTACCGAACCGGATGCGGGCAGCGACCTCCAGGCGTGTCAGTTGAAGGCTTTTCAGGGCGATGACGGCAAATGGTATCTGCATGGCGTTAAGCGTTTCATCACGAACGGCTGCGGCGAAGTGCTGCTGACCCTTGCCAGAAGTGAGCCGGACAGAAGCGGCGGATTGGGACTTAGCCTGTTCGTTTGCGGTAGAGGGCCGACCATTACCGTGCGAAGGCTCGAAGATAAATTGGGTATTCACGGCTCGCCGACGTGTGAGCTGTTCTTTGATAATACGCCCGTAGAGATCGTAGGCGAAAGGCAACGCGGGTTGGTAACTTATGTCATGGCACTTATGAACGGAGCGAGGATCGGGATCGCGGCTCAATCGATGGGTATAGCTGAAGCGACCTACCGGATAGCGCGTGATTACGCCGCAAGCCGTGAGCAGTTCGGCGTACCGATAGAAAAGCTTCCGGCTGTTCGCGATATGGTTATTGATATGAAGATATCGATCGAAGCCGGCAGGACGCTTTTGTATGAGACCAGCAGGATCGTCGATATTGAGATCGGTCTTGACACCGCGATGAAAAATGCCGGTGACGATAAAGTCAAAGCCAGAGAGATCAAGGGCAAACTTCGAAAGGTCAAACGGCTTGCGTCGATGCTTACGCCGATGAGCAAGTATTTCTGCTCGGAGATGTGCAATACGGTCGCTTACGATTCGATACAGGTTCTCGGCGGCAGCGGGTTTATGAGGGATTACGCTTGCGAACGCCATGCACGCGACGCGAGGATCACTACGATATACGAAGGGACCAGCCAGCTTCAATGTGTCGCGGCGGTTAGAGGCGTTTGCGGTGGAGCATTTGAAAAGTACACAGCCGATCTTGCCGCAGCCGAATACGATGACAGTGTCAAGGATCTGCTGAAGATGTTGGCGGAACTTACGGAACTTACAATAAAATCCGCTGCATTCGCTAAAGGTGAGGGCATCGATTACATGGACCTATACGGGCGGAACCTCGTGGACATGGCGATAGCGATCATCAATGGTTATCTCTTCTGCAGCCAGGCGAGTACCAAGGTCGAGATGGAAGTGCCTGTCGCATGTAATGGTGACGCTGCGGCTAACAAGACGATCAGTATGAAGCAGCGGAAACAGACCGTAGCGCGGCGTTATATCACTAAGAACGCACCGCTTATCGTAAACCTTGCCGAAAAGATCTGTAGCGGCGACAGGTCGACATTTGAAACATACGAAGCATTGATCGGGCCGGTTCCCGAAGAAGTTTAGCAGTTGCAAGGAGCGGTTATGCTCAAGGCGGTTATATTTGATTTTGACGGGGTGATAGCGGACTCTGAGCCTTTGCACTGTCAGGCGTTCCAGCAGGTTCTCAAGGCGAAGCTCAATATAGATATCCCCAAAGAACAGTATTACTCAAAGTATCTCGGCTATACCGATGTTGATCTGGTTGAGAATCTGATACGCGATCTTGAATTAAGTATCAGTTCCGATGAGATTGAAGAATTGCTGGCTGAGAAGACTGTCGTGTTTGAAGAGCTTGTCCGAACGAAGAGTTCGATAATCGACGGCGTAACTGAATTTATCGAGATGCTCAAAAGCGAGCAGGTTCCGATGGCGATCTGTTCGGGTGCCCTTGCCAGCGACATAGAATTGATGCTTGACGGCAGCTCCCTTGCGGATTCGTTTAAGGTTATTGTTACCGCCGATGACACCAGCAAAGGCAAACCGGACCCGGAAGGATTCCTTCTGGCGGTCGAGCGACTCAATGAGGTGTGCGATGAAGCAATGCTGCCGGGAGAGTGTGTGGTCATTGAGGACTCGCACTGGGGGCTTGACGCGGCGAAGTCGGCTGGGATGATAAGGGTGGCGGTTGCCAATACTTATACCGCTGATGAGCTTGCAGAGAGTGCCGAGAAGGTGGTGACCAACCTGAGAGAGCTTAATATGTTAGAGTTGCGGCAGCTTTGCTGTGGCTGATCGAATTTTTTAAAGGTGTCTGCCCCACCTTTTAGTTCCTAATTCAATACCACAAGCATTCCCATATTCTTTTCAGCAATGTTACGAATAAACTGTTTCATCTCAACAAAGGATACGCTGATGTAGTCAAGTGAATCATCTTCTTCCTTGGGCCGATCCCATATATTCGGATAGATATCAAGTTCCATCATTTTATCAGGATCAAACCGGCTTTCGAATTCCTCTTTCGATATGTCCTGCAATGCACCATCGATCTGCTTAACTTGTGCAGAGGTAAACATCCGCCCTGGCCCGTAACCAATATCACAGCCGACAGTATCCTCTCCACCCATAACAAGAAAATTTAGTGGTTCATTATCTTCCAATGCAGATCCCGTCAACAAAAAGTGAATCCCATGCCAGGCTTTGTCAAGTTCACAGTTTAGCCCCTCGTTTCCGCCGGGTGTGTATTCGGGTAAAGGAGTCGATTCTTTGGTTTTACGTCCGAACAGTTTTGCGAAGAAACCGCAGCCGGACGGCTGGCGATGGGCAACCATCTCTTCGAATTCTTCTTCGCAGCAGATCAGTTTCATAACCAATAGAGGATGCTGGCGCACAAGATTAATTGTCTCGTTAGATATTGATATAAGGCTACATACCATACTCATAAGGTTGACCTCCTAAAATGCGATTTCCTGATTCAACTGACATTTTCTATTTAAACGCGCAACAAACACATTTCAATCCTTACAACATCAAATCTTACAAAAATTCCCCTGAACTGTCAATAATAAATGTTGGCTTAGCCTTTGTCTTGCAAACGGGCCAGATAGGAAATCCAAACATAGCTATCCATTTACAGACTGAATTTCCCCTTAATATTCGTCCTATTACACAAGGTGTCCAGTTGTTTGCAAAAGCGGATTTTCAGTACTGGAAACGGGTTTTAGAGCAACTTGACTTGACTTTTTCCCGGATTGTGCTATACTTAAGTGTACCCTTTGTATTTTCAGAAGCTTTATTCTAAACGGAGTTTGTTTAATCATACGGAGCGGGAGTGCCGGTAAAGTTTGATAACAATATAATAAGCCGTATCCAGCAGGCTACGGATATCGTGGATGTTATTTCCGAGCATCTGAGCCTTGATAAAAAAGGCAAGGAATACGTTGGCGTCTGCCCGTTCCATCAGGATCATCGCCCGAGCATGTACGTCAGCCCGGTAAAGCAGATTTTCAAGTGCTTTGCGTGCGGTGCAGGGGGTGATGCGTTTAAGTTTATCCAGCTTCGTGAGAATCTGAGTTTTCCGGCGGCAGTTGAGCGTTTGGCCGACCGTGCGGGTATCAAGCTTGAACGAATGGAAAGAAGGACGCCCGCAAGTGCCGACAGCCAGGGTCAAGGCTATGAGGTAAAATACCTGGCGAAGGTAAATGACTGGGCGAAAAAGCTATGGACCAAAAACCTGCAGGATGAACAGGCGGGACTTGCGGCGCGTAACTATATTTCGAAGCGGCAGATAAGCAGCGAATCGATTGCCGAGTGGTCGCTGGGTTTTGCGGTTGACGGCTGGAGCGATCTGCTTGATACCGGTAAGAACGACAAAGTACCGCCCAAGCTGATGCTCGAAGCCGGTCTTATCGTAGCAGGCGAGAATAACCGGTTCTATGACAAGTTTCGGAACCGGTTGATGTTCCCGATAGTGGATGTGACCGGCAGAGTGGTGGCGTTTGGCGGCAGGACGCTTGGCGATGATCCGGCAAAGTATATGAACTCGCCGGCTACGGAGCTTTTCGATAAGAGTAATGCTCTTTACGGTATTGACAAAGCCCGCCATGAGATCGTTTCGACGGGCACAGCGGTCGTCGTCGAAGGGTACACCGACGTTATGATGTGCCACCAGTTCGGCTGTCGTAATGTCGTGGCAACGCTGGGAACGAGTTTTACCAATGGGCACGCAAGGATGCTGAGGCGTTACGCCAAGCGGATCGTGCTTATCTTTGACAACGATATAGCCGGTACCGAAGCTGCCAACAGGGCGATCGAGGTGTGCCTGTCGCAGCAGATCGATATAAAGATAGCGTTTGTGGCCGAGGGTAAGGATCCGTGTGATTTTATGCTCTCGGCAGGAGCAGATGCCTTTAAGGGTCTGGTCGAAAATGCCACTGACGTTATGGAGTTTAAGTGGCAAAGGCTTATCGACGGTCTTGATGGAAGCGATAATCAGACCGACAGGCGAAGTGCGACGGAAGATTACCTGCGGACGGTTGCGACGGCGATGAAAGGCTGGCGTACAGATGATATTAGTAAAAGGCTAATCATCAGAAATATATCTAAAATAATGGGCATGGAAATTAAGGAGCTAAACCGTGAGCTTGTCAGGCTTGCCGGAAGGCAGAATCGCGGCAGCAGCAGTTATGCCGTGCGGAACCAGAGAGTAGTCAGTATCGACCTTGGAAAGGGCTATTTCGCCCGGGCACAACGGGAGATACTTGAGGTTTTGCTCAATGAGCCGAAACTTTTTGACAAAGTGGCTGGAAGAGTTGTAGATGACGTGTTCAATGTGCCGATACTACGCGAGATAGCGGGGGTATTATTTACGGCACTGGCAGCCGGCGAGACGCTTTCGGTTGCCCAGCTTCTTGGCAGACTCGAATCGGTAGAATGCGGACCGGCGGTCCTTGAATTAGAAGAAGCGGGCAAAGCTAAAGGGAATTTCGAGCATCGATTAAAAGATGCTCTTGGTGCGATCGATGAGAATAACGAAAAGATCAGAACCAGTCAGCTAAAAGCTGCACTGAATGACGATGAGACCGAAGCTCTTCGTAGCCTGTCGGCCAATCTCGGAAAGGGAAACCGGCGTAACCCCGGCATGATGGCGGGATAGTTCATAAAACCTATGTGAAAGATTTGTGAAGACAAAATATGGCAACAAAAAAGAAAAAGACGAAAAAGAAAACAGTAGCGAAAAGAAAAAAAGTAAAAAAGAAAGCTGCTAAAAAAGTTAAAGCGAAGGGCTCAGCGAAAGTTGATCCGGGAACCGCTGCAACTGAAGCAGCGGCAGCTGCCGCTGTTGCAGCGCTTGGCGATCTTACTGACCTTAATAATATTGCCGAGGCGATGATAACGTCTATCATTGCCAAGGGCAAGGAGCAGGGTTACCTGACATACGAGCAGTTGAATGAGAACCTGCCCGATGAGGCGGTTTCCCCGAATCGTCTGGACTGCCTGCTCATGACGTTTGACGAGATGGGCATTCAGCTTATTGACGAGGCCGATGTCGCAAAGCGAGGCGAAGCGGACTTTTCCGAAGCGGACATCAAAGATGCCGACAAGCTCAGCAAAGCTGACGACAGCGTCCTTGAAAGCACTCTTAAATCGGGTGCAGCCAAACGAATTGACGATCCGGTCAGAATGTATCTTACGCAGATGGGCGAGATACCTTTGCTCACACGCGAAGAGGAGATAAACCTCGCGCGTAAAATAGAGCTGACTCGTTTAGCCTTCAGGCGGAGAGTTCTTGAAAGTGATTACTGCGCACGAAGCGCGGTCGAGATCTTACAGCAGGTAAGCGACGGTGCCCTGCCATTTGACAGAACGATGAAAATGTCGAGTACGGAGAACCTTGTAAGGTCGGCGGTAAAGAGCCGCATGCCCGAAAATATCGACACAGCCAATAAACTTC
>DRGS01000131.1 GCA_011053245.1 Phycisphaerales bacterium | reverse complement strand
GGGGTCATCAAGCCTTCCGCCGACTTTCTGATATTCTGCATGGGCCGCGATGACGGCGTCGATCTTGTCGGCTCTATCGGCAAATGTCACTTTGAATTCTTCGATAGACGTGTTACGCTGGATCGAATCCTTAGGCAGGTCAAGTATATCGGTAAGCTGATTTACGTTGAGATTAAGCTCAGCTAATTTAAGCGACGCTTTCTTATATAGGATCGTTTCGCCCGTCTCCGGTTCGGCAAGGGCATTGACAACATCATACCACTTAGTGTAAACGGCAACGTATTTACCAAGCTGTTTTCTGCTCTCGGATTCAACGAATGGTATTATCGATGCCTTTTCCTCAGGTTTATTCCGGGTTACATATTCGTCGATAGCTTTGGTCAAAGCCTTTTTGTCAAGTTTCGACCACTCAAGCAGCTTCTGCTCGACACTGTCCGCGTTAAGACCGGCTTTGGTGATATTTTCCTTAATCTTTTCCATCTCTTCTTCAAACGATGCCCGCTGGTCCGATTTTTCCTTGAATGCATCGTATGTTGTCGCCAGTTCTTGAAGTATGGTCTGGCGTTCTGTGGAATCGCCGGCAAATGCATCGAAGGTTATCTGTCGCTGCTTCTTCGGCTCATTGAGTGCCCGCTTGACCGTCATCAGGTTGACATTTTCTTTGGTCAGTGCGTCAAGTCTTTCTTCGAAAGCTTCCCGTTTTACTCGGGTATCTACGCTTGACAGCGGAAGAAGTATCTCGATGCGCGTATCGCCCTGCGGACGCATCTTGACATTAGCCACACCCATAGGGTCGATACGTCTCATCAGTATCGGTATCATATTCTGCGCAAGACCCTTCTTCTCTTTCTTATCTAAATCCGTAGTGTCAATGTCATAGATGAGGCTCGTTCCACCGGCAAGGTCAGGACCCTGCTTGAGCTTATCCTGAGGCGGCCACACTGTCCAAGCTGCACAAACAACTAAGAAAAGAATTAACGCTATCTTCCAGACCTGGTTCTTATTCATATTACTGTCCCAAAAAAAGTTTCTCTAATTTACTAAATGATCAGTCGTTTTCTTTCGACACCTTCTTGCTGATAGCACCCGGTGTCACTTTCATCTTTGTATTGTTGGATTCATCGATCTTAAGTGTTATCTCGCCGTCTTTTACATCGATTATAGTTCCGAGTATGCCGCCAATCGTCTGGACCTTGTCGTTTTTCTGCAGCGAGTCCACCATTTGTGCGTGCTGCTTCTGTTTTTTCTTAGGTCCCCTGAAAATAAACAGGTACATTATCGCTATCATTACGAAAATAAATATATACTGAGTTTGCATCCCCTTCTTCGGCGGTAGAGTTTCGCCATCGGCTGTCGTTGCCTGTCCATCTTGAATCGTACCGCTTTCCATGCTCTCGCCTTCGGTTATGTCCTGAGAGACGATGTCGCTTTCAGCTAATATCCACAACTTACTCATACAAATATCCTTCCGTTTAGTTTGACTTTATAAATTCATCCGCCCAATCGGCAAATGTATCATCTTCTATTCTCGTTCTTATTTCCGTCATCAAATTCTGGTAAAACGTAATATTATGCATCGACAGCAGGATCGGTCCGAGCATTTCTCCGACTTTGAAAAAATGCCTTATCGCGCCTCTGCTGAAATTTTCACAGCAATAGCATTTACAATTTTCTTCCACAGGTGCCGTGTCATCGACATGCACACTGTTTCGCATCTTTACAGGCCCGTTCTTCGTGAACGCATATCCGTTCCTGCCGTTTCTCGTCGGCAGAACACAGTCGAACATATCAATGCCCGCACGAACCGCCGCGACAATATCGACAGGCATTCCCACGCCCATCAGGTATCTCGGTTTATCTCTCGGCAGCAGGGTAGCAGTATGTATTGTCGTCACGATCATGTTATCATGTCCTTCGCCGACACTCAACCCGCCTATCGCGTAACCGTCAAAACCGATCTCGCACAGCTTTTCCGTACAAAACTTTCGAAGCTCAAGATCTATCCCGCCCTGAACAATACCGAACAGCAACTGCTTGTCATTACTGTGAGCCTCCTTACAAAGTTTCGCCCAGCGGATCGTCCGGTCCACAGCCTGTTCAAGATTTTTTCTTTCACAGGGAAACGGGGCACACTCGTCAAAGCACATGATCACGTCAGCGCCAAGCCGATTTTGTGCTATCGTCGCGGTTTTCGGATCGAGGTACATCTTAGCTCCGTCAACATGGCTGGAAAACTCCACACCATCGTCGCCGATCCGGTTTAATTCGCTCAGCGAAAACACCTGATACCCGCCGCTGTCGGTAAGTATCGGTCCGTCCCAGCCCATTAGTCCGTGCAGATCGCCAAGTGCCTCGACAACTTCGACGCCCGGACGTATCATCATGTGATACGTATTGGCAAGTATCATCCCGGCACCGGTTTCTTTGATCTGTTTCGGCGTCAGTCCCTTAACGGTTCCTCGCGTACCGACAGGCATAAACACCGGCGTTTCGACCACACCGTGTTCGGTCCTTAGCTTTCCGCGTCTCGCCGAGCAGTTACCGGCACTTGCGATCAATTCAAATGTGTCCATATTCTTTGCTGCCTTATGCCCGGATTCAATAAAGCCTTACGATCTTCGAGCCAACATAGTAATACCCAAGGATATCTTCAGCCGACTTGCCCTTGCGTGCCATCCCTTCGGCGCCGCACTGGCACATTCCAACACCATGGCCGAATCCTTTACCGTCAAGAAATCTGAACTTACCATTTTTCTTAACTATACGGCACATCGTACTCTTGATCTTCATCCCGCTCGGATCGATGGTCAATCGAAGATCCTCGCCTCTGAGAGTCCCGGTCTTGCCGTTTTTGCCGATGAGTTTTACGGAAACGATCCTGCCGCTGCTGTCTTGTTGCGTTTCGATCTTTTCGATCCGTTCAAGTCTTTTCAGTTTCGGGTAGTTGGCGATTATCTTATCGCTGACCCCTTTGGCGTCGTATTCAACCGTCCGCCAGCGATAGTAACCCTTCTTGGCTACCTTCCGGCAGTAATTACACTTAACGGATACCAACGCCGGGAAATCTTTGCCGAACACCTCTTTGCAACTGCTGCTGTTGCCGCCGCAAGTCGAACTGTAAAACGTCGGAAACATCTTTTCGTCGCCTTCGCTGTCCTTATGGACCAGCACTTTACCTGCGGTTTGACGGATTGCTGTCCATACAGTTTTGGTCTCGGCTTTTATTCCATCATAGACCTGGTGGGCCTGCGTTCCTTTAACGTCCCACCGGCGATCTTTACCCGAATTCATTTTGGTATAAAGACAGTACGTTCTCGCTGCGATCGCCTGCGCCTTTAAAGCTTCGCCTTCCCAGTAGCTTGGCATCTCGGCTCCGACTACACCTGCAAGGTACGACTCGGCGGGCACAACATTGATCGCGTCAAAGGTTTTGCTGTCACGATTTACGATCAGCCTCAGAT
>DRGS01000130.1 GCA_011053245.1 Phycisphaerales bacterium | reverse complement strand
GTTTCAATCACCGCCGAGCCGTACTTATTTTGCATCACCAATGAATACACATCGCCCGGCAATTGGGCCAATTTCTGCTTGTCATTCCTGCTCCAGCCGTAATAAAGGGACTCTTCCGGTGCCAGCGGCTCGTCCGGGATCCAGTAGATCTGCCAGTGGTTCGGTCTTGTCTTATCCGGTACGATCTCTGTGTTGAGTTCATTGCCGTCAATACCATATAGGGTTTGGTTCGGGTAGCTTGTTCCGCCAAAGTGGACTTTCTTGCCAGTGGTTCGGCCTGTCCAGTTGTAATAGGCGTTCAATCCGCCACGATAACTGAAACCATTGCGGTCAATGAAATAGACATGGCTGTTTACCAAAAGGTTCTGCTTGCCGGCTTCGAGGGCGGTTTCTCCAAATTTTTCGCCCATAAATCGGGTGACCTGATAATCAATTTTCTCAAAAACCGATTCCTTGGTTTCGGGCTTAATTTTCTTGAGTTGTGCAGCTGCTTTTTTGACAAGTGTTTTTTGGGTTGGGTATTTTGAGATTAGCTGCTTGAAGTATTTGGCGGCGGTTTTTTTTTCGCCTTTCTTCAGGTGGCACATGCCAAGCTGGAATGTCGCCCGCGCGGCGAGACGCTGGACTTTGGCGGCCTGGTCGAGGACCTGCTTGTATATCTCGATGGCTTTGTCGAGGTCGCCTTCGGTTTCTTCGACGTAGATACCCTGTTTTAAGAGGACGGTGGGCGATTCGGCGGCCGCAAACGGGGCGAGGAATGCCGAGGCCAGCAGGCATAAGATCGTGATAGTTTTCGTGTTCTTCATTTTGTACTCCCTTTCATAGAAATAATATTAACGTAAATTTTCTCTTTCTGACAGTACAAAATACCCTAAAAATGTTACGGATTTGTTACAGCGGGAATTTTTTCAAAATTTTTTTAATCGTATGGGAATTGAGTACCGCAGGCATGGAACCGGTTTTAAGGTTTTTTCAGGATTTTCTTGAATCTTTTCGGTCGCTGCCGCTCGAATAACGTAGGAAACATAGTTAGAGTTGAGCGTTACAGGAAATAGCGACAGTAACTATCGATTGAAAGGGTGGGAACATGACACTTGTAAGTCCAAAAAAAGCGAGCGATTATTTCGGGTCCAAACTGGAGTTTACGGTTGGACCGGTCGAACTTGACTCAATGATCAAGACAGGTGAGAACATCCGGATAATTGACGTTCGAATGATCGACGACTACGAGGAAGGGCATATCCCTTGCTCGGTAAATCTGCCCAAGGCTAAGTGGGCGACATTTGAGGGCCTTGACAGGAATAAGGTCAATGTCATCTACTGCTACTCTGAGGCCTGTCATCTGGCTGCTGCGGGGGCGAAATACTTTGCCGATCACGGCTACTCGGTGATGGAGCTTGAGGGCGGTTTTGAGACGTGGGAAGATTGCCATC
This sequence comes from Phycisphaerales bacterium, assembly GCA_011053245.1. Next base: position 15,314 of record DRGS01000130.1, on the reverse strand, counting down.
TGGCTATCGAAACCTGAGGGGCCAAAGCGTATTTTTAACGCCGAGGGGCCGGTTGAGCCGATAATACATCAAGAGTGGCTGTGCGCCTTTTGTTTTCGTTAGTCTATATCGGCAAGGAACTTATGTCAGAAGCGTTTCAACATCTTCAGCGAGTGGCTCCTTTGGCTGAGCCGCTATTGGTGGTGGTGCCGGGTGTAATATGCGTGCTGGGCGGGCTTTGCCTGTGGCTTGGCGGGTTGCGGGCCAGTAAGTTCGTAGCGTGTCTGCTCGGGAGTATATGCGGTTTGGTCTGCGCGTTTCTGTTTACTAACGGGGGGATCGGGGTCTTTGCCATAGTCGCGGTCATTTGGATGTTCTTCGGTTTGATATTCGAAAGGGTTACGATCGCCTTTGCAGGGGCCATTGTTGTGGTAGCGATCTGTCTCGTAGCTTTCACATGGCTCGCGCTGGATGCGAATCTGAATTGTCCCTACCCGGAATTCATAAAGGTAAGTGCGGCTAGCGGAAGTGAGCAGATCAGAGCCGACATGATAGAGATCGGGAAACAGTTTGCTTTCTTTACGGGCAAGGTTGTCGAAGCGGCCAAAACCGTAAGTACCGTTCATTTTATACTGTCGGTTAGTGTGGGCCTTGCGATATTTATTGGTGGTTTCTTGAAGGGCAAGTTCACTGCCGCGGCGAGTTGTTCGCTGATGGGAACGCTGCTGGTTTTTCACGGTATGATATTACTGCTGATGTACAAAGGGGCGACACCGCTTACGATCATTTATATGAAAGCACAATATTACGGTATTGCGTCGGCGGCGATGGTAGTTGCGGGAACTGCCGTACAGCTTATGCTTTGTCCGTCGAAGTTACGCATTCCCAAGCTCGAACAGATTCCCGATGGCGATGAGCAGCCAAAGAAACGTCTTCGTTTTTAATATGGAGAGATATAATGGAACTTATGCTTATTCTTGCACAGGCGGGCGAGAAGCCGGTTGAAGATGTCGAAGTGGTGCCGATCGATTTTATATGGGAGCAGATCATCTCGCTAAGCTGGCTTCAGGCGGTGCTTGCGATATCGTTCGGCGTTGTGTATTTGTTGTATGGCTGGCGGATATTTAAAATACTCGTCGTCATCAGCTTTGCACTGTTAGGGATGTTCGCGGGTATTCATTTCGGTGCAAAGGCCGGCAGTCAAATGTGGGGAGGTGTCATCGGCCTTTTGATCATGGCGGGGATCTCCATTCCTCTGATGAAGTGGGCTGTATCGATCTTAGGTGCCGTAGCCGGAGGTCTGCTAACCAGCGGCCTGTGGTACGCGTTCGGGTTTCATCAGATGTATATATGGGCAGGATTCATCGTCGGGGTCGTTGCCGGTGGTATGATATCGTTTATCATTTTTAAGGCGGCGGTTATGCTGTTTACGTCTCTGGGGGGAAGTGCGATAATGGCTGTCGGGGTGCTGGCGTTGCTGCATCTTTACGAATTGACGCTCGATCCTGCTACGGCGAATATTCATGATCTCGTGTTTCAGAAGAACTGGTTTTTGCCCGTAGTGCTGCTGCTGCCTACGCTTGTTGGCATGATAATGCAGAATAAGCTTATCAAACACGAATCGAAGTGGGAGCTGTAATAGTTTTTTTATGGCTTACATTGTTTGCAGGGTCTTCTGCCGGAGTTTATGGCCTGCTGACGGGTAGCGTATTCGGTGCCGTTTTTAATGGTTTTTGCAAAGCGGCAGTCGGGGCCGTGGAAGACTTTACTACTCTTTGAAGCCATGTATTTTGTGTTACCATTTAAGGCGGCGCCAGTTTCATTTCTCAATTCTGAATGGATCGTTCTTATGCCGGCGGCGATGTCACCGGGTTTGGCTTTTCTGGCGAAACCCTTTTCAATGAGTAATTGGGCCAGGTCATCTTCGCCTGCGATCACGTCGGCGACGAGATAGAAACCGCTGCCGCGGTGGATATTTTTGAGGGTGATGGCGTCTTTCTTTTCAGCTTTTGCGAGGATGGCCTGGATGAATTCTCTGGCTTGCTGTTCAAGCTCTTTTGATGCGGCGTCTTCTGCGGTTGTTATGCGCGCCGATACTCCGGCGATCCTTACGGGGATGTTTTCGCCGATGACTGCGGGCCATTGCTTTATGTTGCATCTGAAGAAGAAATTGCCGTCTGCGGATGTTACCTTGCTGACCTTTGCGTTGCCGTAACTTCTGGATGGTTTTATTTCGGCGGGTTTGCGGCTGTGATAATAAGTTTCAAAAGTTTCGGCATCGTGGCCGCCCATCTCGACAGGGAACCATTGTTTTTCCTGTGCGGGGCGAGCTTCCTTTTCCTGAGCGAAACAAAAACAGGCTGCGGAGGCGGCGATTACGAGTAACAAAATTATTCTTTTCATTTCAAAAGCCTTTCCAGATAATGGCAAACAATACGACAGTTATTCCTCATATAGGGGTGTTTTCAGTTATTACAAGGTTAAACGCTCGGAAAGGCTGTGTCAACTGCTGGTTTGGCAGGAAATCGGACCTTATTTTAGAGGGGGCAATATCGGTCCTTTTGTAATTTATGGGGGCGCAGGCGGCGAAAAAGCGGGTATTGGGCCATTTCAGGGGGTATTATGGGGCCAAAAAAAGATCGCAATTCTGGATTTTTTTCTTGACATATACGGTTATACTCTGTAAATTACCCGAACGTAGTTGAGCCGCATGGAAGGAGGCCTCTGAATTTCTCTGCACAGGATGCATTTCAATTTGATAATTATAGGAGACTTAGTTGTTGACATGTTTTATGTTCCTTGCTTTTGAGGAATGTTTGCGCAGTTAGTGTCGATGACAAGTGTCATTCGGTTGAAAAAATTCTTGAGAAATTTCGTTGGCGTCGCATCCCGGCCCGCATCAGCAACCATCATCGGATTAGCACTGGGGATCTTTTATCTTTTCATCTCTGTCGTCGGTCTCAAATTATTGACGGGTCGCAAAGTCGTAATGCTAAGTAATACAGTGGTGCAGAATTCCGCGTTGCCAGAGCAGGAACATCGGCAGGTTGCTGCCAAAGCATTATCGCCAGAGCCGGCAGTCCTTGACGATGACGACAAGCTTATCGAAGCGCTCAACATTACGATCCCTGATCTGATCGGCGATGAGGGCAAGCCTCAGTGGCAGACGGTGCGGATGCGTGTTACCGCATACTGTGCGTGCAGGATATGCTGCGGCAGGAACTCGGACGGCAGAACGGCGAATATGCACAGGATACGCAGAGGCGATGTATTCGTCGCAGCCGATAAGAGGTATCGCTTCGGTACCGAGCTTATCGTACCTGGATACAACAGGGACAGAGCGGTAGAGGTTATGGACCGCGGCAGAGTGATCAAGGGCAACCGCCTGGACGTATTCTTCAACTCGCACAGAACCGCCCGCAAATGGGGACGAAAATACCTCAACGTACAGGTCCGCGTGAATTAGTGTGACCTTGTCGTCGCCCGTTTCCCGAGCACATACTTTCGAGAAAAGCACTGTTATCACGATACTTATTTAGCAGCATAAATAAACTTTTCATGGCATCCCGGGGCCCGTAGTTTGACAATACGCGTCTAAGCGTAGCAAGGCCCTGATTGTGGGCAGGGCTGTATAGACAGGCTTCTTTTCGTGTCCCGCTGGCAGGAATATCGATAGCCGGAAAAATTCTCGCCTCAGCCAGAGATCTATCCAGCACGACCTCGCTGTTGCCGGTCCCCTTGAACTCTTCATATATCAGTTGATCCATTCGCGAACCGGTATTGATCAGGCATGTAGCGATGATGGTCACTGACCCTGAATTCTCTATAGAACGTGCAAGCCCGAACAGCCTCCGCGGTATCTCCATAGCGCCGGATTCCAGACCGCCGCTCATAGTACCGCCTCGCCGCTGGCCCTTGCGATGACCACGGTTATTAAACGCTCGTCCGATCCTTGTAAGGCTATCGATCAGCACCACAACGTCACGACCGCATTCCAGTTCATTTTGAACGTGACAAAGCATCAGCTCAGCAAGAGCGACATGTTCGTCAACGCTTTGGTCGCTCGTACTGGCTATCACTTCAGCGCACGTTGCGGTCCTGCGAAACTGCGTCACTTCTTCGGGACGCTCATCTATCAGCAACACGATGATGCGAGTCTCGGGCGAGCATTCATGTATGCCGGTTGCGATCTGTTCCAAGAGGACCGTCTTACCGGCCTTAGGCGGCGAGACGATCAATTGCCGCGTGCCCTTGCCTATTGGCGCTATCAGATCTATTATCCGCATGCTCTCATTGCCGCAAAGTCCAAGCTCAAATCGCTGATGCGGATCGATCGCTACCATATCCTTAAATCGCGGCCTTTTCTCGAAAGCCTTTGGCGCCATCTTGCCAAGTGTTTCGATAGATACCAGTTGCGACTTACCTTTCGTTCGTTTAACCTGACCTGTAACCGCCGCCCCTTCGACAAGGTTATATTGCCTGGCTAATTCCGGCGAAACCATGATCTCATGTTGTTCCATTCGATAAGAACGATCCGGCGTCCTGACCGCAAATTGCTGTCTGCCCAAACCTTTCAGTATTCCGGTAATTGTATCTGGCATAAGAAGTCCCGACTTAGTTTTTACTGCGAAGAAGTTCTCCGCTTTCTCCTGTTTTTCTGCTTCCTGATCTTCTCTAACTTTTTTGCTTTCGGGCTATCTTTTCCCAGCAGCTTATTCTCTAACAATTCACACATTTGCTTTCTGGCATAATAACGATTCAATACCTGACTGCGACTCTTTTGAACCTTGACCGCCAAACCGCTGGGGATATGTTTCAAGTGAACGCAGCTGGAAGTTTTATTAACCTTCTGACCTCCCGCCCCACCGCTGCGAACGAACGACTCCTCAATATCCCTTTCAAACAGACCACACTTACCCATACGCTGATCAAGTGCTTCTTTCTTTCGTTCTGTAATACCAAAGTTAATCATATAGGTAAATCTAAGCGAGAATTAAAGGGGTCAGACCTGCTCTGTAGAAAAGCTCTTTCACAAGTTGGATTATAGTGATGTTGGGGGTTAATGCAAGCAGCATCATTGCGGAATGTCAGCGCATAAAAAAAGGCTGACATCCGCCGACGTCAGCCTTGTTGAGACAATAATAATTAAAGATTTCAAATTTATTATTTTATCTTACTGTCTCAACTCCAAGAGTTATAAAAGAGAAAAGAGCCTTTTCTTATGTTAGTAGTATATACATATTCATTCGGCATTGCAAGAGTTTTTCTTGAGATTTTAAAAATTTTTCTGTTTTTTTGGATTTAGGGGGTTTTGGGGGTCCTAAAGGAGCATTTGGGATGTTGGAAAAATGCGCTAAATCGCACAAAAACAGGGTCATTAATATTGACTAAAGGGGCGTTTTCGGTCAGATGAGCGCATAAAAATAGCCCTGCAGCAGATTTGCTTGCGCAGAGCCTTGTGCCCCTTTTATCGTATTTCTCGCCCGTAATGGACGACTCTCTCGTAACTATCTACGCCACATAGCTTTACGCACCATAAGCGGCGGCATCTGATGTGGGCGGACGTTGCTCATATCCTGTTTCACACAGCTTCGGTTACTCGGATAGAGACTGATCTCGACATCCTTGGTCTTCCAGTTCCATGTGAGAGATCTTTTTTTCAATAGATTAAACATAGTAATCACAGTAACTTATAATAATAATCCCAGTTCACGCTCTCTCTCTCCCGCTTTCCGTGTTATTAATATCGACCCGATTCGGGGCCCACTTAACCAGCCCAACCGGAAATAATACCTCCCAGAACTTGTCTCATATCCATCGCCCTCTGGATGACACGAAAAAATGCTTTACAGCCGGATAAGAACACAGGTATAATACCCGCATTGAATCAAGATTTGTCGTTGAGTTAAGGCGGGGACCCTTTGGGATGGAAACAATTGACGCTACAGGAAAGCAAGCTAAGGATCGCGCCGAAGCCATTAAGTTAAGGCGGGGACTGAAGCTCGGTAAATATCGCCTTGACAAGCGATTAGGCGAAGGGGGATATTGTGAAGTCTGGAAAGCCCGCGATATGGTCGAGGGAATATGGGTTGCCCTTAAGATCCCCGGAGCCGACGTTTACGGAATGCGGGATAACCAGACGATATTGCGTGAGGTTCGCCTTGTTGCCCAGTTGCGGCACAAACACATTATGCCAATTAAAAACGCCGCGATAATCGACGGCCATGCCGTTCTCGCTACTGGGCTTTCCGAGAGAACCTTAGCCGATTGTTATAAGCCGATGAGTCCAAGGAGGATTATTTCGATAACGGCCCAGGTCCTTGAGGGGCTCGGCTATGCCCACCGCAAAAAACTGGTTCACTGTGACGTAACGCCCGGCAACATTTTTCTGTTTCCCGACGGTCATGTGATGATAGGTGACTTCGGAATAGGCATCGAAGTCAAGGGTCGCATGAAAACCGTCGATGATTACGGCACTCCTGGTTATGTCGCGCCCGAGCAGGCATACGGAAAGCCGACATACCGAAGCGATTGCTTTTCGACGGGACTGATCCTTTACCAATATCTAACCGGCTTCTTGCCCGGATGGCCTTTCAAGTGGCCGTTCAAGGGGCATGAACGACTTAAGGAGCGTACGAGTACCGAGTTCGCGGCTTTTATAAAAAAGGCTGTCAAGGTCGACCCGGCAAAACGTTTTGCCAGTGCAAACGCAATGCTGGCGGCACTTAAACAGGCAACTCCGAAAGTACTGCAAAGCAATGGAGCAATTGCCGGCACGGATACAGGCAGGCGTAACTGGAAACAGGTAAGACGAGAGGCTTTCATTAAGCGTTACAAAAAAATCTTCCCGGTCATTTTCCCATGTGCCGAGTGCGGCGAGCCGGTAGCAGAGAGTATGACTGTTTGCCCGTGGTGCTCCAGCAAGCGAAACAGGTTCGATGACTGCAGCTCGTTTGACTATATTTGCTGGCGTTGCCACAAGGGAATGTTGGGTAATTGGCATTACTGCCCGTGGTGCTACGGAGCCGGCTTCAAGCCGCAAGACAGTGATATAGCGGTGCCCCTCAGCTACCACGACCGGTGCAGCCATTGTAACGGAAAAGTAATGCGGTTTATGCATTATTGTCCTTGGTGCAGGCGAAAGGTAAGTCAGCCATGGCATGTCTGGCCCTTTCCGGAAGTTTGCGGAAGGTGCGGTTGGTCGGTCGATTCGAATTTCTGGAATTACTGCCCGTGGTGCAAATTGAGACTGATACGATAGCTAAAGGAAAATATGAAGCTTGAGCATGATAACAATTCGCAAGGGTATCCGGCTTTTAACTGGGCGGCTGCTACGGATAAGGGCAGACAGCGGGACGAGAATGAGGACGCCTTCTTTGTCGAGGAAGAAATTGGGCTGTTCCTTATTTCCGATGGCATGGGCGGCCACCGGGGAGGCGCGCTTGCGTCGAAGATAGTCGCCGAGGATATGCCGGTTGCGATAGAAACAAGCCTTGATAAATTCAAAAATGAAAGCACACGGGCCGTGCTGCAAATGTTTGGTAAAGTAATAATCGGCCAGAGCTACCACCTCTGGATGGAAGGAGAAAGCGAGAGCGGCTACAAAGATATGGGGGCAACGGTCGCAGTTGCAATGGTCCGCTTTGGCCGGGCATATATCGCCAGTTTGGGGGACAGCCGCGTATATCTGCTCCGGGCAGAGAAAATAAAGCAGATCACAAAGGATCATTCTGTCATAAATGAACTCATCGAAGAAGGACGTATTGAACCCGAAGAAGCAGCCGACCACGAGGCTACCGGGCAGCTTACGCATTATGTCGGGATGGACGATAAAGCTGAGCCGTTTGTCAAATCATTTGCGATTGAGAAAGGTGATAAGCTGCTGCTGTGTACGGACGGTTTGACGGATATGCTCGACGATGAGACCATTGGTCAGTTACTGCAAAACGGGCAAAATTGTCTGGAGATATGCAAAGAACTCGTAAGCAAAGCCAACAAAGCAGGTGGCCACGATAATATTACAGTAGTGGTTGTGGAATATAAAAGAAAAGCAAAAACAAATAACTGAGAAAACCCCGCAATTGCACCCATTGGTATTACAACCTGCTGAAACTCGCTGTAACCGATCTCAGTTTCTGCCGGCACCTCACATTCAGTTGCCTGGCCCTGACTCGCCACACCCAGTTTCCTCGCAGGGTTCCCGGCACATTCATACGCCCGTCCGCCCCCAGCCCGAGCACATCCTGCATCGGAACTATTACCATCTTCGCACGCGAGGCCATTGCAAGGGCGACCATCTCCTGACTTACCCTCGCCGGGCTGACCTTCCGCTGCGCACTGCCCAATAGCCGCTCCTTCTGCTCGTCGCTCGCCTCATTTTCAAACCAACCGGCCGCTGTATTATTGTCATGCGTCCCGGTATACGCTACGCAGTTGCGTACATAATTGCCCGGCCAATGCTCATTGCCCTTTCGCTTACCGTCAAGGCCGAACATCACTACCCGACTGCTTGTTATATCGAACTGCTTTATCACCTTACGCACATCGTCCGTTATATGCCCCAGGTCCTCAGCAACAAATCTCTCGACCGGATAATGTTTAAAAAGCGCATTGAAAAATCTCCGTCCGCCTCCTTGGGCCCAATGACCTTTTGCTGCCGTCTTAGCTCTTGCCGGAACCTCCCAATACGAAACCAAACCCCTGAAATGGTCCAGCCGAAGCATATCAAAAAGTTCAAGGTTGCGCCTGACCCTGTCAAGCCACCATTTGTAACGAGTCGCTCTCAAATACTTCCAGTCGTAAACGGGGCTTCCCCAAAGCTGACCAGAATCACAGAACATATCCGGCGGCGTACCCGAAACAAACTGCGGCATCTTATTCTTGTAAAGTCTGAAAACATCCGGATTGGCCCAGACATCTACGCTTTCGCCGCTGACATAGATCGGCATGTCTCCTACGATAGAGACCCCGCAGCCGTTGCAGTACTCCTTAAGCTTTTTCCACTGACGGTCAAACTCATATTGAAAGAACATCTCACGCTCGACCCTTTTTGATAGCGCCTTACGCGCCGCCTGCACATCTTGGCCCTTGTTATCCCGCAATCCCTTCGGCCATTTCTGCCACCACGGGCCGTACTCATTCCGCAGCGCCATAAACACCGCATACTCGCCAAGCCACTTTTCATTACGCTTGCAAAATTCAAAATACCCCTCGTTATATCCGGCCCGACGAAAACGCTCAAAAGCAATATTAAGCAGCTTGCGTTTACAACTCATCGCGGCTCTGTAGTCTACTCGATCTTCAGGAAACGTGCGCTCGGTTATGATCTCATTTTTGCCAAGCAGCCCCTGGCGATATAAAACCTCCGGACTAAGCAAACTGCTAAAACCCGCAAAGGCAGAGAGTCCGCTATAAGGAGATGGGTAAGTATTGACCGCCACCGGATTGATCGGCAACACCTGCCAGAACTTCTGACCGGCGTCGCACAGAAAATCAACAAATCGATACGCCCCCGGACCAAGGTCGCCGATGCCGTATTTGGAAGGAAGCGAAGTTATATGCAAAAGCAGACCCGATGATCTTTTCTTCGACATCATCAACCTTTACATACAGGAGAAACTTTTGGTAATGACTTTCGAGGTACTAATGAGAAACCTGCAACATCCTCACAGCCAACTAATCTTTTTGCTGTTGTTCTTTTTGCTGCTGTGCCTTTTCGCGTTGAATGGCGTCGTAGATCTCTTTGCGGTGAACGGAAACCTCCCGTGGAGCGTTAATGCCAAGGCGAACCTTGTCGCCGCGGACATCTACAATGACGATCTCGATATCATCGCCAATTATGATTGACTCATCTCTCTGTCTACTAAGGACCAACATTTTTAAACTCCTTTTTTTCGCTGGCCGCCATCCGGCATAAACCTTTTGATCATAGTCCATTATATCAAACTATCGCTGACTTTGTTTGAAAATAAATGGCAACTTATAAAATTGTTTACCAGCTATTACCATTTCGGCAATTTCGCCCCCTGTAAGTAAACTGTTTCTGTCGTTTTTGGTAATTTCTTGCTTGTTATAGGACGTAAACACTGTAACTATTTGAATTTACAGTAGTTACGTAAGGTAAAAAATGCACGACCAGTAGTTTTTTTGTCCGGAAAAAGTTGATATGCGCCATATTATGAGTCGTTTTTGCTTTCCTGGTGGCTATGGACGACCTGAATAGCGACCCAGTAACCGGCCAATGAGCCGATAACGCCGAAGGATACGATCTGGATGGGCAGGATAGCGCTGGTTGCTCGCGGGAAAAAGGCGGCGGGCCAGTTTTCAACCATGTGGGCCAGCACATCCGGCTTGGCGGAAATCGTTATAGCTACATAAGTTACGATCGCAGTCGCAAAGGCGGTCACTAAGTAACTTACGTTGAGGAACTTCTTTAAGACAAAGCCAGCGATCCCGAAAGAGAGCATGACAGCAAAAGCGATCTGTGCAGCTTCGGGCTGACCCGTAACGGAACCTAATTCACTGTCGAATATCCGCACGTCCTGGGCAAAAATGCCGATAGCAAAGTGCGTTATCAGCACCGTCGCTATAAACGCTACAGCGACAGTTAAACCCTTATTAATGCTGGATTTACGCTCGTCGCTGTCTGTTGTGATGTCCGGTTTTACGGCAGGGCTTTGGGGGGCCAATTTCTTCGTCAAAAGCTGCGCTGTCTTAACACCCAAAAAGCCCGCTCCGACAACCCCAAGCCAGAAGAAACCCTCCCACTTAAGGGTCGAGTACAGTCTCTGACGCGACGCAAGCGTACTGTTTAATGTAATTAACGACGACATGTCACCCGTAATAAGTGCCCATATCGAAAGACCCGCAGGAGCGGCAAGCGGGGCGACATACCCGCCTATCGGATAGCACACAAAGAAAGAGACCAATCCCGCCAGATAAGCCAGGAAAAGGCAGCAGATCGCCGCAAAAAGATTGATATCACCATCAAAAAGCGTGATCGCACCCAAAGGCTGGGTAGGTTTGACCATCGGCCATGCCAGAAAACCCAAAAACACGATCCCCACAGCCATAGTCCCGATAATACGAAGCCGCAAAAGCCAGCCAACCCCGAACAGGCTAAGGATAGCAAAGCTCAGAACGACGGCGATTATTAACTTAAGACCATATAAAGAAAGCAGTTCCATTGATAAGCCTTTCCATTGCGTATCTTAGATACAACTGGGGAACTAGGATTCGAACCTAGACTAAATGATTCAGAGTCATTTGTGCTGCCATTACACTATTCCCCAGGCAGCGCGGGCTATAAGCCCGTCAAAGGGGAATGTAACGTCTCGGCAAACGCATGTCAAGACGTAAAATCATTTTTCGCAAGGGCTTTGATCGGTTTCGACCGGGAATCTACAGTTCCCTGTCCAGCTTGCGGTAGCTGACGGCTTCTGCTATGTGTTCGGGCTTGATACTGCTCTCGCCTTCGATATCCGCGATGGTTCTGGCGACTTTGCATATTTTGTCATGTGCCCTTGCGCTAAGTGCGAACTCAATCATCGCGTGTTTGAGCAAAAGCTCCGATTCGGTATCGAGCACGCAGTGGGTTTCCACCTCTTTATGGCTCATAGTAGAATTCGTCGCTAATCTGCCATCGCCAAACCGCAGGGTCTGCGTCTGCCTTGCCCGCATTACTAGCTTCTTGATATCCGCAGACGATGTCCCGCTACGTTTGGAACGCAACTTCATGAAAGTCACCGGCGGCACATCGATATGGATATCGATCCTGTCGACCAGAGGACCGGATATTTTTGAGATATACCGCTCGATCTGGTTCGGCGTACATTTGCATTTCCGCGCGCTCGTCCCGTGGTATCCGCACGGGCACGGATTCATCGCAGCCACAAGAATAAACCTCGCGGGAAACGTAACGGTCCCCTTGGCTCTTGAGACCGTAACCGTACCGTCTTCAAGCGGCTGGCGGATCATCTCAAGAATGTTTCGTGGAAACTCTGCAAACTCATCTAAAAAAAGAATACCATGATGCGCCATGCTAAGCTCACCGGGCCGCGGAATCGTACCCCCTCCGATGAGCGATGGCCCGGAAGCGGTATGATGCGGCGTCCTGACCGGCCTTGTCGCTACAAGAGCGGAATTCTTGTCGAGCATCCCGACCGAAGAATATACCTGCGTCGTTTCAAGCGATTCTTCAAGCGTTAGCGGCGGCATAACCGTTGCCAGCCGCGCCGACAGCAGCGTCTTACCCGCACCGGGCGGGCCGATCATCATTATATTGTGACCACCGGCAGCTGCTATCGTTAGCGCCCGCTTAACGCTCTCCTGGCCCTTGACATCCGCAAAATCGACGTCGTAATTGGAGGCTACGTTAAATATCTGATCGATATCCACAGAGGTCGCTTCAAGCGGCAATTCACCCGAAAGAAAACCGGTCGCCTGCGAAAGCGAAGAGACGCCGTAGACGTTGATATTCTGAACGACGGCCGCTTCACGCGCGTTGTCGATGGGAACTATGATACTCGAAAAACCATTCGCCACAGCCGTCATCGCCATACTCAAAACACCGTTGACCGGTCGAACCCGTCCGTCAAGAGCAAGCTCTCCGACGATCAGATATCGCTTTAGATTCTCACTTTCCAGACTGCCCGAAGCTGCCAGCATCCCCAAAGCGATAGGCAGGTCAAACGCAGGCCCGACCTTCTTTATATCGGCCGGGGCAAGATTGACAAGCGACTGCGTATCCGGGAACTTGTACCCGGAGTTGGTAACCGCGCTCCGCACCCGCTCGATACTCTCCTTAACAGCGGCATCGGGCAAGCCGACGATCATCGGCTTATCGAAACCGGCTCGCGAAACATCGACCTCGACCTCACAAACGGTTCCCCGGATCCCTTCAAGCGTAACGCTATACAATTTCGCTAACATACATGCTCTCCTGATTTGCGATAAGGCAAACCAGCATTTTAACGAGATTTTGGATAACCGCAAGGGAATTTATAGAATATATGCCCCAAAATAAACATTGGTAATTGGGTTCGATGCCTGATAGGCATTTTTCCGTCGTGATGATAGATTGTAAGTTCTTGCAAATAGTTTTTTGCCACGGAATAAGTGCCTAAAATTGGGTTCGTATTGGCTTTGGATTGGCTTTGGATTGGCTTTATTTGGGTTCGTTTGGGTTCGTTTCGTTTTGGGGGAAACCGTTGTAAACCTTTCTATAGCAGTTATTTGCCGCAAGTTTGACTCCTTAAAATTGGGTTCGTTTTCCATTTTTTTTATTTTTCGTTTTCGGCGTCTATTTTTTTGATCAATTGTTTTCTTTGCATTTCGAGGATGGCTTTGTAGAGGCTGTTCTCTATGCGACGTTCGTGCTTGATGAGGTTGTCGAGTACCTTTGCATTTGCGAAGTCTTTTACGGCTACATCGCCGAGTTCGAGGTCGGGCGGGGGCGGGGAGTCGTCTTTTTTGGGTCTCAGGATGCCGGGAAGCTTAATGACAGGTTTGTTTCTGTGGGAGTGGTGGAGAGAGTTTATGACAGCGGTCTGGAAGCGGATCGAGCGTTTTAGCAGCCATGAGTGGGTAACAATGCGTCCGACATAGATCTCTTCGAGGGGATCGGAGGGTTTGAATTGTTCAAATAATCGGTTGCGGTGAAGCTCGAATTCGTCCTGGGATTCGCCATTTATGATGATCTGGCCGGTAAACATGCCGTGTTTAAGGGAGTTTTGTGCGGCGACGGACTTGCCTTTTGAGGTTTTGGGCCCGGTGGATTTTTGGGCGTTTTGACGGTTTGCATCGATCTGTTTTTGTGTTGCCATAGCGATAGCCTTTCAATAATACTGTTATCTTTACTGTTTATTTTGTATTCATTTTTAACTGTTCAAAAAACATAGTCCCCCCACCCTTTGCACGAACTTGCGTGTTTGATGCAAAAATCAGGGATTTTTTTGGGGGTTAAAAACGGTAAGTTGTTGTTAGAAAAGGAGTAAAAAAAATTTATTTTTTTGGTCAGTAGCAAGATAGTGCAAGCGCATTTGGAAGATTAAGTAGTGTTTAGTTTTTAGTGATGAAATTACTCTGTTTTATGAAAAAAATAGGTGACTGTCCCTAATTAAAATGGGCTTTAAATGCTATAAAGGCAGGGTTTCTTGAGTTTTATGTCTTAAAAATAGGTGACTGTCCCCTATTTACTCGAATTTGTTCTTTGCGGGATTGTTATGTAACAGCCTCATTAACCGGATGAGCCAAAAATAGGCGTTAAAGGTTTTTTTTCTTGACTTTTTCTCGCAAAGTCCTATAATAAAAGGGTCAGTTACGCCGACGGCGTCATCTCACCTTTTTTTGGCTGCTTTTTAATGTTTTGATGCACTTATGAGTTGAATCCCCTTAATAACGAATACTGGCGAAAACAAATGTAAATTAGTTGTTATTTTTCTTAAATACAGTTTAGATTCCGGGGTGTCGTATGATTGAACAATATCGTAAAGTTTCGCTGTGTTTGTCTCTCTTTCTGACAGCACTTATCTTTTTATCCGCATCAGGGTTGGCCGGTACCGTTCTGGTCGAAGCTGAGGGTTTCGATGATACAGGGGGCTGGGTTGTCGATCAGCAGTTCATGCAGGTTATGGGCTCGCCGTATCTGTTGGCCCACGGGATGGGCGAACCGGTTGCTGATGCCGTGACAACAGTGACCTTTCCGTCAACGGGCACTTATAAGATGTGGGTTCGCACGAAAGACTGGGTTCCGGGAGCGTGGACTGCGCCGGGCAGGTTCCAGGTGCTCATCGATGGCACAGCCGTTGGGGGCACATTCGGCACGATTGCCGGTTGGACCTGGCAGGATGGCGGCACGATCAATGTTACCAATACGCAGGTGCAGATCAAGCTGCACGACCTGACGGGTTTTGACGGTCGTTGTGACGCAATCTATTTTGATACCAATACCTCGGCTGTTCCGGTTGACTTTGATGTCAACAATCCCCATCTCAATCGTCAGTGGCGCAACGGGCTTCTCGGCCTGCCGGATACTCCGCCGGACGGCGGGACATTTGATGTGGTTATCGTTGGCGGCGGAATCGCCGGTTGTGCAGCAGCGATGGCGGCTGAAAAGGAAGGATTAACGGTTGCCTTGATACAGGACAGGCCGCTCTTGGGCGGAAACAACAGCAGTGAAATCCGTGTCCACACAGAAGGTATTCATGGAGATGGCACCGCAATTCTCTCGCAGATCGATGGCTGTTGCTGGGCCAATAACAGCCCCGACTCGATTATCTCCCAGGCCAAGCGGACAGCGACGATGAATGCTGTGACCGGTGTTACAATCTTTAGAT
>DRGS01000129.1 GCA_011053245.1 Phycisphaerales bacterium | reverse complement strand
GCCTTGATACCGGCGGCTTCGAATTTATCGACGGCACCTGCGGCTAATGGATCCTCCGGGCCGATTATTGCCAGGGCGATGTCTTTTTCCTTTGCGAAAGCCACGAGTTTGTCTATCTCATTGACGCCTATGTCCACATTTTCGCCGTGCTCAGATGTCCCCGGATTGCCCGGCGCAATGTAGAGCTTGTCCATTTTCTTTGATTGGGACAATTTCCATGCTATGGCGTGTTCCCGACCGCCGCTACCGACTAATAATACGTTCATTTGTCTACCTCACATTTCTCATTATAATTATCGACACACAACAGTGCAGAAATCTACCAGAATTGTGCATTTTTCTCAAGTTTTCTTTGCAATTATCGTTCAGGTTCTGGTATCTTGCCATGATGTATCTTTTTTGAAGATGATATTGTACGAATATTCAGGGATCGATCATGACAGAAGAATCTGCTGTAGTAGATGTAAAAGAAGAGCCTTTGCCCTTATGGCGACGCGTGCTGTCGATGTTGATAATCGCCGGTCTCGTCCTTATGGTCGGGTCAATGGCGGCAAGCTATCTGTTGCGGTGGCAATTGGGTCGTGAGATATCAAAAGCGGCAGGTATAGGTGAGCCGATGAGTTTTTCGGAAATGGCAAAGGATTCCGGCGAAGTTGCCGCCGATAAGGATGCTATGGGGCTTTATATGGAAGCTATACTGGCGACCTTTCCGGATGACCAGGGTAATCTGCTCAATGCCAACAGCCATTACTTAGCGAAATTGGATTCTGTTCCGGCAGGTGAAATAACGAAGGGAACTCACCGTGAGGTTTCGCAGCAGATGATAAAATTTCAGTCAATACTTGCGAGATTTGACAAGGCGGCGGGTATGCCTCTTTCCGGTTTTGATATGGATATAGAGTATGGTATGGAGGCTTGCCAGAAACGTTTGGCACATATTCGTGCGGCATCGCTTCTTATGTCGCTGCGGGTGTTGGAGCTGACTTCACGCGATCAGGATGAGGCGGCAGCGTATTCGGCTATGAGCATGATGAGAGTGCTGCGTGTCTTTGGGGCGTATCCGACGATGACAATAAGCATTTCCAAGGCTGGGCTTGTCGGGCTTGCTTGTGATGATATTCGCCTGCTTCTGGAACATGGCGATCTTTCGGACGGGACCTTGCAGAAATTGCAAGCGGTGCTTAACGATACGATCAGGGGCAATAGCCTTGAAAGGTCATTTCTGGCTGAGCGGATATATCAGATGGCTTTGGCAAGGGATCTGCTGTCGAAAAAGATGGCTGTCAAATATTTGCAGGATGACTTTATTGATATGCCGGAACGGATACTCATTCCCGAATCAAGTTTGGAGAGGCTTAAATTGCAAGTGAATACTATTCTGTTTTTTCGGCAGATGGCCAAGTTTATCTCCGCAGCGGGCGAGCCGTGGCCTGTGCCGCTGGATAGTTTGGAAAAACTTTCGGAAAAGCCAAGCAAGCTTATCAAAGCCGGAACCGTGTTCGCAGGTTTAACCGCCGGCATATCGACCATTTTAGAGGCTACCGTTACAGTCGTGGCTATTGAGCGTTATCGAAAAGCTAAGGGCGAGGTTCCCGATTCTTTGGGCGAACTTGTGCCGGACTATATTGGCGCGGTGGGCGTTGACCCGTATACGGGCAAGCAGTTGCGTTATTTTCACGACGATACAGGCTATACGGTTTATGGCATAGGCGAAAATCGTATTGATGACGGCGGGGAAATAAAGAACCTTGCGAAGGGTGTGAAACCGCTTGACCTTGGGGTCAATATACGTTTTCGCGAATAACGGTAAAAGCCTTAGAACATTTTTACTTTGCCCAAAAGGCGAAAAACGCAAATGGCAATTCAATCAAAACTTGTCGGATTGTCCAGTCTATCCCCTAACTTTGGGACGAAAATAAAATATTGCATACCGCGTTTACAGGTATGTTTATCCATGCGATCAATTGAGCGAGAAACTACATCATTCGATGTATCCTAATCCGCGGAGTTGCTCTTGGACATGGTCATCCGTGTCGGATGATTTGTCTTCTTTATCTTTGTCGGCGACCTTGATCGCCTTGCCATCCATATTCGCGGGTACGTCAACGCCGAACATATCTAAAACAGTAGGCCCTATATCCATCAGTCTCGGAGCCGGTGCGTCGATCTTACGGTTGCAGAATAGAACGCCGGGCACGATCGACTGGTCGATGCAATGGTCGCCGCTCCAGGCTTTGGTGTTGTCGTGGAAGATCGTATCGGTCACTCTGCCCACAGCCGTATCCCATGATGCCCGGTAGCCTAAGTTGTAACCGACTATCAGATCGGGAGCCTCTTTTTTGTACGGGCCTTTGTAAACTTTCAATGCGTTATAAACCTGCTTGATCGCGGAGTCCTGCCGGATCGGATCGATAAGGGCGCCAAGCTTTTCGGCGATCTCTTCTCTTAAACGGTCAGCTTCTGCCCCGCCGTCAACTATCCCCTTCGACTCCCTGCCCTTGATGTTAAGATAGATGCCTGTAAGGCCGAGAGCGAATGCTTGTGTCTGTGACCAGTCAACATCTTCGAGGTACTGCTTGCCGGAGGCGTCGTCTTTGAGTTTAAGGTACCCGTTTTCCCGAAGCCAGCAATTAAGGTCTATGCCGTAACGGAACGTATTGAACCCGTGATCGGAGACGACCATCAGGACGGTATCTTTGTTGTCGCAATGGTCCAATGTTTTTCCAAGTACGGCGTCGGCTCTTTTGTAAACCTGTTCGATCGCATCTCTTCGCTGTTTATCTTCGGCGGACTGACCTTTGCGCGAAGCCGGGTCAAAAAATTTATCGTACTCGGTTTTGACGGTATGGACCCGAAACTAACCCGAAAATTCTTAGCTGAGGGTAAACTGCCCAATTTCGCCAAACTCGCCGAACAAGGCTGCTTCAAGGAATTAGGCTC
>DRGS01000128.1 GCA_011053245.1 Phycisphaerales bacterium | reverse complement strand
CGAGCCGATGGCTGCCGGAATTGGCGCAGGTCTTCCTATCACGGAGCCAACAGCTTCCATGATCGTGGATATCGGCGGCGGAACGACGGAAGTGGCAATCATGACGCTTGCGGATATCAGCACATGCGAATCGATCCGTGTCGGTGGTGACGACTTCGACGAGGCTATTATCACTCACCTCAAGCGTACCTATAACCTGTTGATCGGCGAGCCAAGGTCGGAGCAGGTGAAGATCCAGATCGGATCAGCTTCAGTTCTGGAGCAGGAACTTACAATGGAAATCGCCGGACGTGATACCATATCAGGTCTTCCTCGCAAGATCATTATTACGAGCGAAGAGATTCGCGAAGCTCTGCGTGAGCCTATCGCCGGTATTATCGAAACGGTAATGCAGACGTTGGAAAAAGCTGAGCCTGAACTTGCGGCTGATCTTATTGAAAATGGTGTAAATCTTTGCGGTGGCGGGTCCTTGCTTCGTGGGATGGATACTGTGATCTCAAACGCGACCGGTCTTAAAGTCATACTGGTAGATGATCCTCTTTCATGTGTTGCACGCGGGACGAGCGTTTATCTTGAGAATCTCGAGATATGGAAAGATACTCTCGACCAGAATGGATACTCCTGGGAATAGTCGAGCGGATCTTTGGCTTGTTGCCGGTTCGTTTGTTATCTGCCCGGGCGCGGATTAACGGGAAAATTCAACTGTGATCGCTTTATATGGCACGGAAACAAATCAATGTATCCAAGGGAACGGTTTTCGGCACACTGCTGACGGTGAGCCTCATCTTCTTTGTCATCCCTCATGATTTTACAAAGGGCCTTAACTTTCTGTTCGATACTGCTTTTAGTCCCTTACTGCGTATAGGCAAGGTATCTGTGCCGAGGGTCTTTCGTGCGGTTCCCTCAAGCGAAGAGTTCGTATCTCGTGCGGAATACAACCGTCTTCTGGCTGCTTATGACAATGTCTGGTCGGACCTTAGAAAAGAGCATAAACTTTATGAAAAGCTTGCCGGTATACGGGCGGCGAGGCCGAAGGAAGGGCCCGGTATCGTATTGGCCGAGGTTATCAATACGAAGATCAGTTCAGTCAAGCGCGAACTGGTGGTTAATCAGGGGCAGGCAAACGGTTTGGAAGTGGGGCAGTATGTTCTGGGCGAAAATGCTATTGTCGGGATCGTTAGCGAGACTTCTCGTAGTACGTCTCGAATCCGGCTGTTAACGGATGTCAATGCTAATATCCCTGTGTGGATATGGCGTCCGCCCAGCAAGAAATATATACAAGGATGGATGAAAGGGACCGGAACGGAAGTCGGTAAGATCCCGCTGATCTCCACTGAATACGATGTCAAAGACGGCGATACGGTTTATGCGGCGGCACGGGTCGGGTATCTGGAGACTGCGCGGGTTATCGGCAAGGTTACAGGATTGAAATCCGATGAGAAAAAGCCGCTGATATGGGATATAACCGTCGAGCCGCTGATGAAAGACGAGGATATATCCAGTGTGGCGGTGATCGTAATGAACCCTGGCGAGGCGCTGGTAGTGGATTAGAGGATTCGAATAAATATGCGTTGGATAAGATTTACGATAGTTTTATTTATTATGACACTGCTGAACAGCGGTAATGTGCTGAATATTATCTCGGTGAGCGATCTGAATATACGTCCCGATGTGCTGGTGATCCTGTTGGTATTCTTTGCGACCAATTGCAAAACCCTTGACGCGATGGTTATCTCTTTTGCGATAGGTTTTGCGGCGGATATTTCTGGTACCTGTATTGGGCCGTACACTATTACTTTCGGTTTGTTAGGTTCGATGATCTCTCAGATGCGTAAAGTTGTGATCATGAAAAAGATGACGCATCAGGCGATGGCGATCTTTTTCATTGGCCTTGTCGGCGGGGCGATGGCGCAAATGTTAATTTTCATGAAAACAAAACTGTCGGTACCGAGTGTATATGTCATTGTGTTCTTCGGTGCAATGTATTCGGGATTGTTAGGACCCTTTCTATGGTCGGTACTTTCGGTGATCTCGTCGTGGCTGGGGATAAGAAAACCGCGTTACGGACGATACTCTCGCCGCTGATGA
Source organism: Phycisphaerales bacterium (assembly GCA_011053245.1). The sequence goes on along the minus strand of DRGS01000128.1, from coordinate 6,444 downwards.
ACTGGCAGATCGTTTACACCTTTATAGGGTGATAAATTTTCGCGTTGGAAATTGTGATATATTGTCTAAAGCAACTTAACCGCGAACAAAAGCATCTTTTACAATTGTGATTTGTATGACGGGTTTTGAATGTACAAGCAACGTTTACACGTTTTAATATCAATATGCTTTGTCGCGGTTTTTGTATGTCTTGGCCGCCTGGCGTATTTGCAGGTTCTGAAGCGCAACGAATACCGCAGCGCGATCGAAGCGGCCCGCATCCTGCCTCCAGTTCAGCTTCCGACGGTGAGGGGTTCCATTTTTGACCGTAACGGCAATACTCTGGCAATGGATAAGCCGGTTTTTTACGTTCAGATCAATTATCAATTGACGCGTTTGATGGACGACCGCTTCTGGGAGGGGAAAATTCAATCTGAGATACGTCGGAATGACGATATGACGCGTGAGCAGGCCGAGACCGAGATCCGCAATGAGTATTCCGATAGGTTGGCGACGCTGATGAGAGTGCTTGAAGCTTGCGCTGAATTCAAATCGACGGATCGTGAGAAGATCGAAGAGAAGATCAGGGAGATCAACGACAAGATGTGGGATAGCCGGCGTTTCTTTGCGTGGCTGTGGGAGTTTCCCAATTCCGAGATCATCGCCGAGTATAAAGCTAAAGGCAAATATATTACGCACAAAGTTGCGTTTGAGAATTTCGATCTTGAAGAACCCGATGCGAACGAACGACTCAGGTTGATCATGAAGGTCAGGCTGTCGGAGATGTTTAAGAGCAAGCCGCTGGTCGAACTGAAAAGCGATGCTGAATTGTTAGATGCTCAGCGGACAATTGCGGGCATCAAAGAGCTTGAGATACTGCCGGTAGGCGTGAGGGTCTATCCTTATAAATCCGCTGCTTGTCAGATAATCGGCTGGGCCGGTCCTGCGGGGGAAAGCGATAAGAAACTTTTTGCCGATGATAAATATTCCAGGTATATGGCCGGTGAAGTTGCCGGCAAGGGCGGAGTAGAAAAGATATGCGAGGCGGTATTGCGAGGCAGGCGGGGTGAAGTTACATATGATAAAGACGGCGAGAAACTTGAATATCTCGGCAAAGATGCACAGTTCGGCGAGGATGTGAGGCTTTCTATCGACATCAATTTGCAGGGAAGTATTGAAGAGTTTCTTGCGGACCCGAACCTTAATCCTGAATTCCATACGGCTACCGGTGCGGTGGTTATCGATGTTGGTACGGGCGATATTCTGTCGCTGGTTTCGGTGCCGGTTTACGATCTTAATACGGTAAGGCGAGATTATAACGATATTCGTGACGCGGTGGGGGCTCCGATGATAAATAAGTCGCTGTACGAGTTGTATCCGCCGGGTTCGACTATCAAGCCTGTGATACTGATCGCGGGTATGCAGGAGGGGAAGATCGGTAGCGGGGATATTATATCTTGTCCTGGTAACAAAGCGCCGAGGGGTTGGCCGAATTGTCTTCTCTGGCGCAAGGGCGGCTGTCATGACTGGCGGTGGGCCGATGAGGACGGCAATATCGGTCGCAACGCGATTCGGGGCAGTTGCAATGTTTATTTTTCGAGACTTGCCAATCGGCTTGATGGAAAGGTGCTTCAAGGGTGGCTTTACGATTTCGGATTCGGGCAGAGGATCATTGAGTCGCCTTCTTTTGAAGAGCAGTTGGCGATTTTGAACAGGGACCAAGGGGTCAATGGTAATCTGAGGCAGTCGGCGGGGCAAATATCAACTAAGATACCCTACGGCAAGATACTAACATTTGAGGACATCTCGCGGCTCGAAAAGTTTGATAAACGAATGTTCGGTATCGGTCAAGCTGGGCTGCGTGTGACGGTTTTGCAGTTGGCCAATGCTTTTGCGGCCATCGCGAGGGACGGGATATATAAATCGCCGCGACTTTTTATCGAAGAGTATGAACATGTAGAGCAGAGGCAAATGGATATTGGTGTGTCTGCGCACACGATCGCGACCGTACGGGACGGGATGCGTGCGGTTGTTATGGAAGCGGGGGGGACGGCGAATACGGCCTTTAAGGGCAGTTTGCTTCATGCAAGGGATGTGAAAGTTTTCGGTAAGACGGGATCGACGACGGACCCGGAGCATGCTTTGTTCGCTGGTTTTGCCGAGGATCGTCTTGGCAGGGCGGTTGCGTTTGCACTGATCCTCGAAGGGGGGGAAAGAGGCGGCGGTCAGGCGGCACCGTTGATGGAGAAGATTTTGGTAATGTGTAACGAAGCCGGGTATATCGGTCAGCGGATGGAGGGGAGCATTAAGGAAGTTGAGCTTGATGAGAGTTTGAAAAAGATGTTCGAGTAACGAATGCTGGTTATTGGTTTTCGAGGTAGGTTAGTATTTTTTGCATTATTTCACCGAATAGGGGGGCGGCTACTCTTCCGCCGCTGTATCCTTTTTTGAGGCTCTTATCCGGTTTTCGTATTGATACTACGACTACTACCGCGGGTTTTTCTGCGGGGCCTCCTCCGGCGAAAGATGTTACATAGTTCGTCTCGTCGTATTGTCCTGCGGTAGCGATGTTGGCGGTTCCTGTTTTTCCGAATAGTTGCCATTTTTTGAGTGCGGCTTCTTTGCCGGTTCCTTCATTGACGACGCCGGTAAGTGCCTGGCGGACGATCCAGTTGGCTATGTCTGGGTTTATGACTTTTCCGGCGAGATTTTTTTTGGGTGGGAACTTGGTGATGTCGCCCTTGTCGTTTATGACAGCCCTGAGTAGATATGGTGTGACCATGCTGCCGCCGTTTGCGAGGACGCAATAGGCGCGTGCGATCTGTAAGGTGGTTACGTTTATCTCGTGGCCGTAGGGTATTCTTGTTACGCTGTATCCGTCCCATTTTTTTAAGGGGCGAACGATGCCGCTATCTTCACCGGGCAGATCGATGCCTGTTTTTGTGCCGAAGCCGAATAGCTTTACGCCGTCGTATAGTTTTTTCTTGCCGAGTTTCTGGCCGATCTTTGCCATGCCGATATTGCTGGACTCTATTAGTATCTGCTTTACGGTTAGGTCCTCGAAGCGGTGGTTGCCCCATTCGCCTATGCGTCCGAATCCTTTGCCGTGGTAGTTTCCCTTTTCGCAGTAGAACTTTTGGGTGGTGTTGACGAGTCCGCTGTCGAGAGCGATGGCGGCTACGATTGGTTTGAAGATGCTGCCGGGTTCAAATGGGTCGGTGAGTGCGCGGTTGCGGAGCTGGTCGGGGGTTGCTTTTGAATAGGTAGCGGGGTCGTAATCGGGGATCGAGACCATTGCGAGGATCGCTCCGGTGTAGGGGTCCATGACGACGGCGGTGGCGGATTCTGCGTTGTAGGCTTTGACCTGTTTGACGAGTGCGGCGCGTACGAATTGCTGAATTACCGAGTCGATGGTGAGGATCATTCCGGAGCCGTCAGTGAGGCTCTGGTCGGTGTCGCGTGCGCTTAAGGGCTTGCGGAATGCGTCGACTACGAAGATGTCGCGGCCAGGCGTGCCTTTGAGTTTTTCGTTGTACTTTAGTTCGACGCCGTCGAGTCCGAGTTGGTCAACGCCGACGAACCCTACGATGTGGGAAGTCAGCGCGTGCATGGGGTAGTATCTTTGCCAGTTTGACTGGACGCCGATGGCGGGCATTCGGGCGGCATTTATCTGGTCTCGTTCGGAGGCGGATATGGGAGATTTTATTTTGACGAAGCCGGGGTTGGAGCTTTCGTGTATGATCTCGGAAATTTTGTGGGCGCCGATGCCGATGATGGGCTGGAGGCGAGCGGCGGTGTCTTTTAGGCGATCGACGTCTGCGAAAGCGCGTGGTTCGGCGAATACGGTTTCGATTATGTTGCTTGCGGCTAAGATGCGGTTGCGACGGTCGACTATGATGCCTCGCTGGGGGCTTTGGGTTATGACGGCGTTTTGCTGCCTTTGGCTGGTTTTGCTGTAATGGTCGGCGCGGACGTATTGAAGATGAAATATTCGCCATGCGAGGAGGCAGAATACGGCTATCAGAAGCGAGGGTATGAAAATGAGAATTGTTTTGTTTTTCATTATGTATTCTACTCGCTTGGGCGATTGTCGTTAGTGTGTTCTGAGATGGCGTCGGGGTTTTTTAGCATTTGAAGCTGGAGCTGTTTTTGCCATAATTGCTGCTTTAGTTTGCTCTGGGCGATGTATCCGGAGCGGTACCGGTAAAATATTTTGTTTGATGCTGTTCGCAGATGGACGACGGTTATCAGGACGGCGGTGAAGTAAAAGACGATGAAGATAAGACGTGATCTTGACATAGGCGCACCTGGTGGTCTTAACGTCGCGGCAATTTCAACTGCATTCCGACGGTAATGTCCTCGGAGTCAGCAATAATGTCATCGTTAAGTTCGACGATATCTTCGTATCGGCTGCCGTCGCCGAGGTGGTTCTGTGCGATTTTCCATAGGCTGTCGCCTGGTTGGACGTAATAGACGCCTGGCCTTTTAGCGGCGATGGCTTTTCCGAAGGCGTTTTTTACTTTCTTGACGAAACCCGTTGAGAAGTTGGGTTTGTTCTGCGAGGTAGTGATGCCAATAGAAGAGAGGGAGGGGATGGCGATCCGCATTCCTACTCTGATGCGATCGGGTGAACTGATGATAGCATCGTTGAGGGCGAACATTTTCTGGATGGTAGCTCTTTTGTTGCCCCACTCGGAGCCGTAAAATCTTTTTGCGATCACAGCCATGTTGTCGCCGGACTGGACGATGTAAGTTTGGGGGATTTTGCCGGCTTTAAGAAATTCTTTCTGACGGTGGGCAACAGCGACTTCTGTTACCTTGCCGGGAAGTTTGAACCGGTCACGTTCTTCGGTAAAACTCTTTGGCGGAATGGTTTCTTTCCTGGCAATCTGGATGGGCTGGGTTGTTTCGATAATTTCAACGGCTTGTTCGGCTTTGTGATCGAGCAATAGCGAAGGATTGTCGGCCGTTGTAATAGAGTTAGAGATGGTTTCGTTTGCCTGGGCCTCCTTGTAAAGATCCGGCAGGCCGTTGATAAGAAAGGCGATGACGGCAATAAATGCCCCGCCTAATAAAAGACCGATTTTAGCATCAGAGGTCATTTTCGAACTCCTTTTCGATATATTTTAAATACGTTTTGCTATTCTTAGTTTTGCACTTCTCGCCCTTGGATTCTGACGGGCCTCGTCCCTTGAAGCTGTCAGCGGTTTTTTTGTAATTAGCTCGTACAGGGCATCCTTTGCATTCTGTTTGAAATCTTCTTTTACGATCTTGTCCTCAAGGCTGTGAAAACTTATCACGGCGACAGTTCCGCCCTGCTTTAGCATATCGGGCGCCGCAGCGAGAAACTCCCTGAGGCTACCGAGTTCGTCATTTACGGCGATCCTCAAAGCCTGAAAAGTTTTCGTTGCAGGATGTATCTTGCTCCTTCTTCCATGTGCGGGCTGATTCAATGCCCTGCATACTATCATTGCCAGTTGAGTAGTCGTTCGTATCTGCTGAGTCTTTCGATGCTCAACGATGAAACGAGCGATCCTTCTCGACGCTCTTTCCTGACCGAATTCGTATATCAGATCGGCAAGGGCCTTTTCGTCTGTCTTATTTACAATATCAGCGGCGGTCTTTCTTCGCCTGCTGTCGAGCCTCATGTCGAGCGGCATATTTTCCTGAAAACTCAGGCCTCGCTTGGGGTCGGTTAACTGTCCGGAACAGAAGCCGAGGTCCGCCAATATAAAATCGACCTTTTCAATGCGGTTGCTTTTGGCTACCTTTGCGAAGTGTCTGAAATTTTCTCGTACAAGGCAGACTTTGCAACTAAGGTCGTTCAATTTCACTTGGGCCCTTTTGATGCATTCCTCATCAACGTCCAGCCCTAATATCAATCCCTCAGGGCCCAGTGTACTACCGAACATTTCGCTGTGACCTCCATATCCTACGGTCGCGTCGACTATTATCCCATCCTTGGGTAAGCTTATGTGTTCGGCCAATATCTCCGCTAACACGGGTATATGTTCATTCGGTGAATTTTCGTTATCCATTTTCACCGATCCATTTTCCATCGTTATCGATTAACTCAATGCTGAGACCATCTCGCAGCAGGCCAGTTCTTCGGCTTGGGGCGAGAAAGTTATATTTGCAAAGATGTTTGATGTTCTCTTTAGTCTTTCAAGTCTCTCGGCAAGAACGGCGACAGAAGAAAACGTATCTTCGTCAACTGCTCTTTGGCCGGAAAGGCTTTCGTTAACCACCTTAAAATGATTCCGTTCGTTAAACATTTTGTTTTCTCCTTAAAGGTCCATGTCGCGGCTTTGCTTTTGCAGTACCGCTTGCCTTGCCTGCATCACCTGGGTTTGATACTGGGTAAGGTTGTCCGAAAGATATTTTTCCCAATCCTGTGAGTTCCATAACTCAATATGATCCCTGACTCCAACTAATGTGAGATTGTTTGCGAGCTTAACTCTCTTG
>DRGS01000127.1 GCA_011053245.1 Phycisphaerales bacterium | reverse complement strand
GTGCGTCTACTACTTTCCTTACACTTTTCTTTATTAGCCTGATAATATAGCCTGCTATCCTCCCTATTCTTTTCTTTCCGGCAAACAATAGAGCAGAAAAGCCTACCTTGTTTAGCGTCTTTTGGTAATGTTGCCCCGCAACACTCACACGGCATCGCCGTTCTCTTGGCTTCCTTATCAGCCTTTTGCTTCGCTAAAGTCGCTTGGTGGCTCGCTTTAACCGCCTCTGAGTTCGCTTCCTTCCATTGCTTTAAATATACCGCTACATGCTCCTTATTCTTTGCCCTCCATTGCTTCTTTTTGCAGGCACTTGAGCAAAAACGCTTTGCCCTCGTGCTTCCCTCTGGTAACACCTCACCGCAATGCTCGCAACTCTTTGGCTCTATGTCAATCAGTCCGATTCTCACGCTTTACTCCATAACTCACGCATATATAGTGGTTTAACTATCATCACCGCCCTGCTGGTTTTATCACGGAGGCCTGGCTGACGGCTTATCCTCTCCCCCCCTCTCTCCAGAGGTTGCCACCTCACTCATATTCCCCGGCCATTTCAATTGTTTTTTATATTCAGACATCAACACTTTCATCGGATTTCGCATCGTATTTCTCGGTCTCTTTTTTCGAACACAAAACGCTTGAGTCACCCTCACAAGCTCAACGACCAGCCGTCCGCTTTTATCCTGCCGCCAACACCACGCAATAGCGTTTCTGATAGAGCTGATATCCCCAACAGCTTGCCGCCGCATATCCTCGGAAACATAAAACCCAGCTGCATCATCAGCAACTTTCATTGTTTCAGGGAACAATTCGATTACCCATTGCTCCGCCCTGTCAACCACAACAAACTCAACAGCCACCTCCTTCTCTGGCAAACCCTGCAATATAATCGCCGGATCCTCTTTCAACAGATCATTAGCCAACAACCCCGCTTGCATAGCTGTAGGGTCGTTATGTTCGGCTTGCCCTGAAGAAGGGCCTTTGGCCCCTTGATTCTTCAGGATCCCCGGGCGATCCTGCGATCCTGCGATATTGCGATCCTGCGATCCTTCCTGCGATTCAGCGATATGCGGTTTTGCGATATGCGATTTTTCGGGATCCTGAAGAATCAAGCCCTGCGAATCCTTTAAAACAACTCTGGCGGAGCCGGCATCCTTATCGACAGGCGAGCTTCGGCCCAACCCATCGTCGACATCCTCCTTTTGTCTATCATCGCCCGTGCTGTTTTCTTTATTTATATTTACTTTCTCTTTCGCTTCGCCTTCGCTTTTTAAAGGTTCGCGCAATTCGCGCAATTCGCACAATTCCCCTATTTTAACATTTACCTGCCCAAGCTCGCACACATCTTCTCCCTGCTTAGCGAACGGACATTCTTTTCTTTCGAGCAGTTCAGCCTCCAGCATCGCCATCAGAAGCAACTTAACCTGCCCTGCATCGACCACTCTGCGTACCGCAACACCATTGACCCCTAACACAGAGCGATCAAAACCGATTATCCAGCCTCGCTGTGTTGAAGTTACCGCATTTGATCTCTCTCGCCTGCCTTTAGCTATCTCCAACAGCCCACCGTACAGCCCCTCGGCGGCCAGCACCCACTCTTTTCCAACTATATCCCTCAATCTGGTCCAGCAACTCGCCCACTCGGTATTATTAGGTTTCCGGCAATAAGGAAGCGGTTCTATTTTCAGCTTCATCCCCTCCCGCCAGGCCCGCCCGGTCGAAGCAACCTCAAACCACTCAGGCCAATTCCTTATATATAGTGCAATCTCAGCCATGTCATATCCTTATATATTGGTAAACGGGCTATACCCACCATTAATTCACTTTCCTTTTAGTTTTATTGGGTTGCCCCAGTGTCGCCAGCCGTGGATCGCCAGGACTAAAAACACCAAGTCCCTGCAACTCATACCATAATAACCAACCCTCAAATGCAAATACAAACAAGCCGAGTTCGACACCAGCCATAGCAGGAAACACCATCGCAGCTTGTAATTATTGAGCAACACGCCTTATATTTTTTCGTAGAACCACTCGGGCAGCAAGCTGCTACCAAGCTCCATTTTGAACTTGCACGAACCCGCGGCAAGTGTTTTACCGCCCGACGATTTTTTAAGGGGCCTCGCCCAGTTTATCTCGGATCGGCCTTGGCCAACGACTATTTCTCTACATTACCTTTTTCAACTTGTCTGCATTGACAGCTCCGTTGGCCGCTGCCGTTTTCAACACAGGCTTTGCCTTATCCCACAATTCCTTACTGGGTTTAACGACGTTCTCAATCACATCACCTGCCGCCCGCAGACCGGCCGTCACCTTCACAAGCATCCCCGATTTCTCTACCAACGGAACTTTCCATTTGCGATAGCAACTCAGCAACGATAAAACAGCAGTGAGTACAACACCAGCTACTCCGCCCGCCACTGCATTGACTGCTGTTATCCCAGTCACAACTGGCGGGCCAAGCGTTTCAAGCAATTTACCACCCGTCTCTATTGTCTCGCCGACAACCGGTTTTACTCCGTACTGCCTTTCGCCGGTTTCGTCATCGCTCGTCATAGTACAGCCCGTTATGGACATCACCAAAACTGTGACCGCTACCAGAATTGCCACAACCACCAATATCCACTCCGCTTTTTTCATCATGCACCGTCCTTCCGGGCCTATGGCCCAATAATAAAATAAAACTTCCATCACTAATCTAATAACGCCGATTCTTCCTTAACCGAATCGACCCGTTTTTGTGTCAACTCACACTGGCTCTGTCGAATATCAATCGCAACAGCGTTTCGCCCGAATCTATTAGCCACAGCCGCCGTTGTCCCGGACCCGGAAAAAGGATCAAGCACTGTACCGCCCTCCGGGCAAAACGATCGGATAAAAAACTCTGCTAGTTTCTCAGGGAACGGGGCCTCGTTTTCACTGTTAAGTTTCGATCCCATATGTCCGCCACCAACTTTTAATGTAATCACATTACCAGGATTAGCAATCTTGGGCGGCTCATATCCCGGATTCCCGCTTACCCCGTTTGCTCTTTGTTTTTGCGATGGCGTTTTGTTCTTTCTGTGCCTCTGGTTTTTCCGCCGACCATCCTGGTTTCTGTAGCTCATCTCACCACCAACCGCACATTTAGGCGTATGCCCCATCGCTGTATTGTCCGACCATGGCAGCTCACCTCCGTTTGTCCCGCAGATAATAAACTCATAATCGTTTCGTAGCCAGTCAGATCTACCGCTACCGGGTATTCCGTTCCGGTGAAATACAGGCGGGTTCCGTAAGTGGATACCTGCCCGATGCAGATCGGCGGCCAATAATAACGGAGTCGCCGAATAACGGAAAGCTCTCGTTCGACCCTCGACAACAAACGCGACCAACCCACTACATACCCGCAAAGAAGCCTTGAATACCTCAACCATCCAATCGACCCAATCCTGTCCTGTCAGCGCAAAATCCATACCATATGTCCTGGCATCCTCATAAGACGGGGATCCGAACACCAGATTAACACTGCCTATAGGCAACGAATCCATCACCTCTAAACAATCGCCCTGAATTATTTGGGTCTCACTCATTATGTATCCACAGATTCCGTAGCTTCCTTAATTTGCTCACCCAGCAATTGCGCATCTTTTTGCATCGTTGCGTATCGAAGTTTGTAGTATTCCATAATCATTTCTCTATGGTCCCAGATAAATTCTTCATACTTATACAGTTTATTGCATGGACACCCCACAACATATTGTTTTCCGTAGATATGACCGAACGCAACACTGACGTTACCCCAATCGATATATTTACCAAGCTCAGCTTCGGCCTTTTTCTGCAATACCTCCAACTGTCCACGCCCGTCTACATATTCGTCCCAACCCGACATATCACCAGAAAAAAAATGCACCCGGCCACAAAACTCACAAGTAGCCGAAATATACGTTCCAGTATAAGTCAAAACCTTGTTAAATTCTTCTGAACATTTCATGTCCTATTACTCCTGGGGTCTCACGGCCCGGTTATTTTTTTTCTTAATCATTGCTTTCCTTATCGCTTCACGATATTGACTTGCGTTATATCCGCTGCTACAAAACACCACTGCATGTTTACCATATTCGGATCGCCTTTTGTCTAATTCCTGTTGTGCCTCTGCTCGACTAAAAAACGGCCCGGTAATCATAGATGCAATATTCTGGATCGCGGTTTCGTTGAACCCTAAACTTCGCCATGGGTTAACGATCATCCACCACGGAGAATTAGTTCCTTCGTTTTTTTCCGATATTTCCAATTCTATTTTCATTATCCCGCCTTCCAGTCTTTCTTCCTTGGGTTCGACAATTCCAGATAGGGCATGTTTTTTAGCTAAAGTTTCTTTTAGCCTCTCATTTTTCACCTTGAGTTCGTGCCGATCTTCTATCAATGAGACAACCAGGTTCCTGATAGATTCATTAACAACATATTTGACATTTTTTATCCACAATACGGATTTTTTCATTACTTGCTACCTTCCATCGCTGCTTTGACTTTTCCCCAGTATTCCTGAGTGTTTCTGATTTTCGCCTCAGCCTTTTCTAATGTGTAGCCTCGGTTGCGAACAAACCACTCAGGGTCATCCCGCCAGCCGTCCGGGCCTCCGTTGTGAACTCTGGCAAGGGCTTCAAAATTTGTGAGGGGTGAAACCATAGGGCAATATCGTCGCCAATAATTGAGCATAATCACCCTACTATATATATCGTTCCAACACATTTCAAATTCGCCTGCCACACCTGAATCTTTCCAGTAGGCCTCTGTAATCTGATAAATGCCTATCTCGCCAGTTTTACCACGCCGGAATAATCCATTGCTTTCTACTTTGGCTATCGCGGCATATATGTTATTTAAGTCATGTACCTGTTCTGTTTCGTTTTTCGGTTCTGATTCCATATTAGTCTCCTGTATAATATCATATATTTTATGGCTTTCCCTTGAGTGTAGGAAAAATATAAAAACCAATAAAGCCAAGACTATGTTTTGTGAAAGAGTCAGTTTCATTATATTACCGCCTTTTGATCCGCCAATTCTTTTTTTCTTTTTGCCAATCGTTTCTCCATGTCTATTGAGTTCCATAAAGTAACCGAGTGGCTAAACCCATCGTGGCAGCCGAACTTATAAAACCAAATGGACTCAGGCGGATCGCAGGAAGGATCGATCACCATGATTAGAGCGTCTTGATTTTTCGCCGGATATTGCAAAGCACATCCCAGCGGATCATCGCCTGCCGAACGTATCTTATGTGATTTGAGCTTGTCGCATAATTCCCGGTTCTCACGACCGACAAATGGGTTGTGATACCCATCTACCACAAAGGCCAGATCACACTCGCCGGCAACTTCCAGAATATCACGATGCTCGCTCCGGACTATAATTTTTTGCAACATCGTTTTGTCTGATTCAGCCATTATTTACCACCTCTCGGATATTGCCTAACTCTTAAATGCTCTGGCCATTTTTGCATAACACCTGTAACCTTGCCATCTATCGGCAGTTTTTTAACAAAGCACGGCACGTCTGCGTCCTTGCAATCACTAACGATTTTTTCGGCCCATTCAAGTTTCATAGGTCTGGCGCCAGGACCGGTCTCAGGTCCGACGATCACCCAGTCGAGTTTTTCTAAAACCGCACCTTCTCTATCAACAGAAAAACAATTCACATAATCCGGCTGGATATAATGGCCATCGCCTGAATTATCACAGTGTGGGCAAGTTGGTATTTGCTCATCAACATTAAACACCTCTTTGCACTCGTCGCATCGCTCACTACACCCATGCACCACAGCCTCCGCCAGACTACCACAACATGGGCTGGTCCACTCTTTTGGTTCATCGAAAAAACCTCTACATGCGGGACAAAACATTTCACCGGGATATATCTGATCAAAGTCGATCTCAGCCAGCATCGGCTCAATACTGACAAATCTAACCGCCGCCGGTATCTCCAGCAGTTTCGGTATCCGGAAATCGGCTTGTTCCTGGTTCTCGGCGGTAACGCCAAGCCAAAGATTTGGAGTTGGAAACGGCACCGGTCCATCAAGTTTACCGCGACGACTTTGGTCATAATTATGTATCCAATAATCATTTGCCTTTGATACTTGTTTATCGGTTACTAAATGTTTAATCGAATCTAACGCAAAAAACTCTCCCGAAAAAGATGTGAATTTCATAGCTTCACGCAAAAACCAACCTTTGGGCCAGTAATCAAAAAACTCTAACATCCGTTCCGGTCTCTTGGTTAATATCTGGTAGGTATGCCAAGGTGTCACAATCGCTATGCCTATAATTTTCAGCACCCACTCAAACGGTACATTCTCGTGAAATAAATCACCCATGCTGGAGACAAATATCATCCGCGGCTTTCTCCAATGTAACGGTTTATTGATCACATCACCACTAAACTTGCGATATATTTTTCCATTCCATCCGCCTTTTTCGTGCGTGACGTAAGCGTATCCCTCCAGCCCCATGTGGGCCAGACGATACGCCATACGCTCGGCATAACAGTTATCACAGCCGGAGCTAACCTTAGAACAGCCGACTATCGGATTCCAGGTTACCTCTGTCCATTCTATTTTAGTTGGCATGTTATTACCTTTTCGCCGGCTCCAAACCGGCGATAAAACAAGGACGATCAACCGCCGGGGTATTTGTATTATCAAGCAAGGCAAACTCACTTTTTGCTACCTCTATCCGTTTTTGAGCAATCGCAAAATAATCCGGATCAAGCTCGATGCCAATAAACCGCATATTTGTTTTATATGCTGCCACCCCTGTAGTCCCCGACCCCATAAACGGATCTAATACTATGCCGTCCGGTGGGGTTATAAGACGGCAGAGATATTGCATTAAGTCAAGCGGCTTGACTGTCGGGTGATGGTTACGATTTACAGATTTCCAGTCCGCATCTTCGCAATCTCGCGGCGTTGACCCGTGCGATGTAAGCCTGTAACCCGACTCACACCCCATGTTCCGCTCGCTCTTTGAAGCCTTTGCACAATAGAAGAATCGGGCGGCGGAGCCTTCACTTCCTGACCTCTGTGAGTAATGACCATCGGAAGTACCATAAACCGCAGAATCACAAAAGCCTTGTTTTGTTCCTTTTTTTATCCCGCCACTTTTACTCTCTGGGAACATCCCCACCACTTCATCTGAGCCATCGTGTATGAGATTGGCAGGGAAGCGGCCCAGCGATTCGCTTTTTTTGACTTGCTCTTTTGCACACTCGACCTTTTTTTCTACCGCCTCTGGACTGTGTCGCCACGGTCTATCCCATCCGTCTGATACAGAAACGCTACCGCCTGTCATGCCCCCGTTCAGTTTGTCGCAAGTTGGAATCCGACACCCATCCACATTAATCCCACCAGTACCCCACTTTAGAACATTAGCAGCTATATTAGATTCGGAGATAGGCTTGCGGGCAAGGGTTATTGGTTCTAAGGCAGGCTTTAACCCAGTCCCCCAGCCGTCCCATTGCTTGGCTTCAGGAGTGGCCGGGGCGGGGATGGGGATTTCTTGCTCCATAGTGATTTCGCCTTGACTGTATATACTTTTTGCAGGGGCTTCCAGCTTCGCCTCTGTTTCCGTCTCTGTCTCCCCGCCATATAAATCAGCAGCCACGACCCTTGTCTGCATAACAACTTCCCTC
>DRGS01000126.1 GCA_011053245.1 Phycisphaerales bacterium | reverse complement strand
TGGTTCTGTGCCCCGGTTCGGGCGGCTGGTCGGATCCAAGACCGGGAAAAGAAGTCAAAGACGCACCGCCAATGCAGCTTTTCGACATGACAAAAGACATCTCAGAGCAGAAGAACCTCTACGGCGAACGTCCCGAGGTCGTACAAAAGCTGACCGTCCTGCTGCAAGGATATATCGATAAGGGCAGATCAACACCTGGAGCGATCCAGCAGAACGAGGGCGAAACAGATATATTCAAAGGTGTGCCGAAATCAAAGCGCCAGTAAGCTCGATTTTTCTACCCGGTGTACTGTGGGATATGGCCTTGACAATTGGGGGGAAGCTGTTAAGCTTTGGGTATGGTTGCCGGAAATGAATATGAATGGGTATTTGGGAACTGGCTCGCTGAAAATGGGGTGGGGTTTGTGCCCGTGGATCAGCAGAGGCGGTCGGTTCTTTCTCGGAGCAGGATGAAAAGCTTTGATTTTATGCTGTATCCGTCCGGTTCCGGGCCGATCATTGCCGAACTTAAGGGCCGGCTGTTTAAAGGCAGAAGCCTTGCGAAAATGACGGGTCTCCAGTGTTGGGTTAACATCGAGGATGTCCGGGGGTTGCTCGGCTGGGAGAAGGCTCTGGATGTAACAGGCAGGGACGGGCATTTACGAGGGACGGGGTGGTTTATATTTGCTTACAAGCTGGAAAATATCGACGTCGAGACCGACGGAAAAGATATTTATGAGTTTGGCCAGGATCGCTATATTTTTTACGCTATCAAGGCAGATGATTACAGGGAATTCATGAAGGTCAGGAGTCCGAGGTGGAAAACGGTTACACTCCCAGCCGAAAAGTTCCGCCAGCTTGCGATACCGGCGGGCGACCTTTTGTGCAGGGACAGGGCAGGGGTATAGTGATGAATGAGATGATCGCCGGGTTTGGCGAAAGTGTGATAGATGGGCAGTTGCTCGACAGGGGGCACGCGGAGAGGCTGCTGGCGGAGGGTATGTACGATCTTGACGATATGCTCTACTGGGCCAATAAGATACGTCGCAAATTTTTTGGGAACAGGGTAAAGGTTTGCTCTATCGTGCCGGGAAGATTGGGCGGGTGCAGTCAGGATTGCGCATTCTGCGCTCAGTCGGTTCGGTATGATACGCATCTTGACAAGGAGCCGCAGGTTCTAAGCGATGATGAGATTTTAAAGGCCGCAGCCAAGGCCAAGGAAAGCGGGGTACCGAATTTCGGGATAGTGTATTCGGGTAAGGCGGTTACGGAAGATGAGCTTGTCCGACTTGAGGGGCTTATCGAAAAGATCACTAAGGATATGGGGTTGGGGATGTGTGCGTCTTTGGGGATTATTTCGGTTGAGCAGGCTAAACGTTTAGCAGATGCCGGACTAAAGAGATACAATCATAATCTCGAAACGTCCGAGCGGAATTTTGCTAAGGTGGTGACGACGCATAAGTATGGCGATAGGGTAGCTACGATAGAAAATGCGTTGTCGGCGGGGCTTGGCGTGTGTGCGGGGGGGATATTTGGTATCGGTGAAACCCAAATGGATCGGATCGATATGGCGATCGCGCTGCGAGAACTTGGCGTAGATACGGTGCCGATTAATTTTCTCCATCCCATAGCAGGCACGCCATTGGGTGAAGTTGAAACGCTTGAGCCGATGGAGATATTGCGGATTATAGCACTTTACAGATTTATTTTACCGGAGGCGAATCTTAAGGTAGCTGGCGGAAGGGTGCTGAACCTGCGTGATCTGCAGAGTTGGATATTTTACGCAGGGGCGACAAGTATTCTTAGCGGTAATTATCTGACAACAGCGGGCAGAGCGGTCCAAGAGGATATGCAGATGCTGGCGGACCTGGGACTTGAAGCTGAATAGTGACCGCGCGGGCAATTGATTATATATTTTCTTCGTATTTTAAATAATTCTGTTGACAGCAAATGACAAAAGAAGTATAATATTCATATAACAATCAGGCTGGATTGTAGTTGTGTATAGGACAAAAAATTCGTATTCATTCGTGTTAATTAGTGGTTCAAGCGGTTAAAAACGTGAAAAATGATGAAAACGAAACAATTTAAATTTGGCATAAACACTTACTTTTTCCAGGAACCCTCTCGGTTTCGCAAAAACTTTTTTATGGAAAACGAACCCAATTCAAACACTTGTTTAACATTTCTAACCCCCATTACCGTAAAGACTTACAACGCTTTTTTTCCAAAAAAACAAAAAGGAAACGAACCCAAACGAACCCAATTAAAGCCAATCAAAGCCAATTTCCGCCGGGGAAGATCAAAGGTGTCAGAAAGGTTAAATGATATATGCGTATAATTTCTGGATCCAAACGTGGTATGAAGCTTTTGCCTCCTAAGAATTATGATACTCGGCCTATAACCGACCGGGCTAAGGAGTCTCTGTTTAGTGTTTTGTATAAGTATGATGTGATCGAGGGTGGGATCGTTGCCGATCTTTTTTGCGGGACGGGTTCTATGGGGCTTGAGTGCCTTTCGCGCGGGGCGAAATGGGTAACATTTGGCGAGAAGGATGCTAAGGTCGTTGAGATACTCAATAAGAATATCGAAAAGGCTGTGTTCGTCGCTGAGAGCAAGGTCATAAGGGCTAATATTTTTAAGATAGGTGCGCCTTTACTGCCTGCTGATATGGGCAGCGATAAATATAACCTTGTATTTGTCGATCCGCCTTATAAGATGGCGTATGAGACGGGCGTAGAATCGAGGCTTGGCAAGCTGCTTGTGATGCTTTGCGACCAGGTTGCAGATGGTGCGATAGTTGTGGTGCGTACGAATAAGCGGGCTGAACTGCTCGAAAGTTACGGGACACTTAATATAATAGACCGTCGTGAGTGGGGTACGATGGCGGTTACTCTGTTAGAGAATTCGGGAAGAGAAGTTGAGCGAGCGGAATAAAAAGGCGGCACTAAAGATAGTCGATGTTTTGCGCAAGAACGGGTTTGCCGGTCTTTTCGCAGGGGGATGCGTGCGCGATATGCTGCTTGGGCGCCCGGCGAAAGATTATGACGTTGTAACCGACGCTAAACCTGAGGAAGTTACAAAGCTGTTTCGCAGGACGATCCAGATCGGAGCTAAGTTCGGCGTTGTGATGATCATGAAGGGCAAGGAGCAGGTCGAGGTTGCGACTTTCAGGACCGAAAGCGGCTATGCAGATGGCAGGCATCCGGCGAAGGTGGAGTATAGCAACGCAAAAGCCGATGCCGAGCGGCGCGACTTTACGATAAACGGTATGTTCTTCGACCCGGTCAGTGAAGAGGTGATGGACTATGTCGGCGGCAAGGATGACCTTAAGATCAAGATGCTGCGGACGATCGGGTCAGCGGATGAGCGTTTCGCCGAAGATTATCTGCGGATGCTTCGGGCGGTAAGGTTTTCAACGGAATTAGGATTCGAGATCGAGGCCGATACATGGCAGGCGGTTTGTAAGAATGCGGCGAATATCACGAAGATAAGCGGTGAGCGGGTCGCTATGGAATTAGTTAGGATACTTGCAGCAGATGATCGAAGCAGGGGGGCGAAACTGCTGGTCGATAGCGGCCTTTCGCTGGCGGTGTTTCCGGAGTTTAGCGGTGAGGGGGTTGATCTGGGTATAAAGGTTCTGGCTGGGCTTGAGGGGGATGTTGGTTTTTCATTAGGTCTTGCGGGACTTTTTGCGGGGTTCGATGTCGATTTTGCAGCTAAGTCAACCAGGATTTTGAATCTGAGTAATTCCGATGAGCGTGATCTGCGTTTTCTATTGGACAGCAGGGGCAAACTGCTCGAAGCGGATATGGGGCTTGCCGATCTAAAGCTGGTGATGGGGCAAGAGTGCTTTGACGATCTGTGCAAACTCCAGAAGAGCATACAAAGGGCAAAGGGATTAAGTTGCGATGAATTTGAGCGACTGATGGAGCGGGTGGAGGGGTTAAAAGGCGTTGACGTTCGGCCTAAACCGCTGCTGGACGGCCATGAATTGATGAAATTGGGGGCTGACCCCGGTCCGGTGGTGGGGAAAATTGGCGATGCGATGTACCGTGCTCAGCTTGGTGAGGAGATCGCAACGAAGAAGCAGGCGAGGCAGTGGGCCGCTAAATGGTTGTGTGAGTACAAAAAACAGCAGTAATATGTCATAAGTTTTTGAAAGAGGTACTTGCCAGAGCGATAATTTTCTGGTAAGTTAATGGGCAACGGGGCCGTAGCTCAGCTGGGAGAGCGCTACACTGGCAGT
This sequence comes from Phycisphaerales bacterium, assembly GCA_011053245.1. The sequence continues at coordinate 20,435 of DRGS01000126.1, read as the reverse complement.
GTAGAAGTCGTGAGTTCGAGTCTCATCGGCTCCATTTTGGATGTGGGGGTAGTTTTAAACCTCGTTTAGGTTTTTTTCGTAAGTGCGAATTTCCTAAGGCTTCCGCAGCAGTATTGGTACAAATAGAGATAGAGTATATAGTTAATTTTGGAGAGCAGCATGAGATTCAGCACGAGTGTGGGGTTGTTATTGTTGTGTTTGTTTGTATTTACAGGAGTGGCGATGGCGGCTTCGGGTGATACGCTTGAAAAAGAGAATGCAGAGTTGCATCGAAGAGTCGATAATCTTGAAAAGGAATTGCAGGAGATCAAGGCGTTATTGACGAACGAAGCGACCGTTGCAAGTGCACAAAAAGCACGGCCGCAACGTGAATTGAGCGATGCCGAGCTTAGCAGGATAGCGTCACTGGTCCGTACAGGTTCCGACGGCAAGAGTCCGGTTCTTTCAAGTCTTGATATGGAAGTTTACGGTTACATAAAACTCGACGCTTCCTATGATACATCGCGCAGCTCTCCGGGCAACTATGTTAAATGGGTTGACTCTGAGGCAACGAACAAAAACGATGACGAGTTTAATATGACTGCCAACCAGACACGTCTTGGCTTTAAGATAAGCGGTCCGGAAGATGATGGTCTTAAGGTTAGCGGTAAGGTCGAAGTTGACTTCTATGAAGCTAATTTGTGCGAGAACAAGGCCGGTATTATGATGCGTCACGCCTTTATGAAACTGGATTGGCCCCAAGAGCGTTTTAATATCATTGCCGGTCAGACATGGGATGTTTTCTCTCCGCTGAATCCGGGTACTTTAAATTATTCGGTTCAATGGTACTCCGGTAATACCGGGTATCGTCGTCCCCAGATAAGGCTTACAAAAGGTTTTGCGCTGGGAGATGATGTTGACGTTACTGTAGCCGGTGCAGTTGCTCGAACGATCGGCGATTCGGCATTTATGGGAGATGATACGATTACGGAGTCCGGTGAGGATTCGGGTAAGCCGACTTTTCAGGGTCGTGCAGGATTTACGTTCCCGTCGCCGCTTGGCTATAAGAAAACTACGGTTGGCGTTTCCGGCCATTGGGGCGAAGAGGAATTTGATACCAGTGCTGTCGGCGGTCACTCTGATGTTGAAAGTTGGTCGGTTAACCTCGATGTGCATCAGCCTGTTAATCAGTGGCTGACGATCAAAGGTGAACTCTTTTCCGGCGCGAACATGGATGCTTATTGTGCCGGTATAGGTCAGGGTATCAATGATTCGGGAAAAGCGATTGCGACGAAGGGCGGCTGGGTAGCTGCATCACTGGGGCCGTGGGATAAGTGGCGTTTCAATGTCGGGCTTGGTATTGAGGATGTTGAAGATAATGATGTCGATGCCGGCGACCGGACGTTTAACCGTTCGCTTTTCGGCAATGTGCTTTATGATATCAATAAGAATACGCAGGTTGGATTCGAACTTACGCAGTGGGATACCAAGCGTAAAGGTGAATCGGACGCCGATAATGTTCGGGGTCAAATGTCACTTATATATAAATTCTAAAGCAGTATTCGATTGTTATGCACTGATTTCGTGTGATTCGTGCGATCCGCGTGGTATCCTGATGTATTCGACAAGGTTTTGTATTTCAATCGGTGGAGCGGGTGTAAATCGTGAAACCGTTAGAGCGACGGCGAAATTAATGAGCATTCCTATCGCACCTATTCCTTCCGGTGAGATGCCAAAGAGCCATTTGGCCGGGACATTGGCGGAGGGGTTAATAAATTTGAAATAGATGATATAGGCGGCGGTAAAAGTGATGCCTGCGAGCATTCCCGAAATGGCCCCTTCTTTGTTCATTCGTTTTGAGAATATCCCCAGAAAGATGGTCGGAAAAAATGACGAAGCTGCCAGACCGAAAGCGAACGCAACGACCTGTGCGACGAAGCCCGGCGGATGAATGCCGAAATGGCCCGCGAGAACGACCGCGACGCCAGCGGCGATCCGCGCAAAGAACAATTCGCGTTTTTCCGAAATATACGGGACAAAAATCTTTTTCAGGAGGTCGTGCGAGATCGACGTTGAAATTACAAGCAGCAATCCTGCGGCTGTCGATAATGCGGCAGCTAATCCGCCGGCTGCTACGAGGCCGACTACCCAGTTCGGCAATTTTGCGATCTCGGGATTTGCCAATACGATGATGTCGCGATCGACGAAAAGCTCATTATCCGATCCGGTTGGTTTATTGAGGAGAAGTCGCTGGCCGTGGGAGCCTTGTCCTTCTTGCTTAAATTCGGGTTTGCCCTCAAAAGGTTTGCCATGACGATACTGGATCTTTCCATCTTCGTTTTTGTCGAGCCATGCGATCAGACCGGTCTTTTCCCAGTTTTTGAACCATGAGGGGCTTGTCGTGTATTCCTTGTTATTGATGGTCTCGATGAAATTGGTGCGAGCGAATGCGGCGATGGCTGGCGCTGTCGTGTATAGTATCGCGATGAACAGCAGTGCCCAGCCTGCTGATATTCTTGCGTCTTTTACTTTGCGAACCGTGAAAAACCGAATGATCACATGCGGCAGGCCGGCAGTGCCTACCATTAGAGCCGTTGTTATGCAAAAGACATCGAGCCTGCTTTTGACGCCGCTGGTGTAGGCATGGAACCCGAGTTCCCGGTTTAGGCCGTCGAGTTTGTCGAGCAGATATACTCCCTCAGAGCCTACGAGCTTACTGCCGAAACCAAGCTGCGGGATGGGGTTGTCTGTCATCATGATCGAAATGAAGATCGCCGGGACCAGGAACGCGAAAATGAGGATGCAATACTGGGCTACCTGTGTATAGGTAATGCCTTTCATACCTCCGAGAACGGCATAGAAAAATACGATGCCCATGCCGATCAGTACCCCGATGTTAATGTTTACTTCGAGAAATCGTGAGAAGACTACGCCTACTCCGCGCATTTGGCCGGCGATGTATGTGAAGGAGATAAAGATCGCACAGCATAAGGCTACGACGCGGGCGGTTTGTGAGTAGTACCTTTGGCCGACAAAATCCGGTACGGTGAATTCGCCGAACTTTCTTAAATACGGTGCAAGTAGTAGTGCCAGCAGCACATAGCCGCCGGTCCATCCCATCAGGTATATCGAGCCGTCCCTTCCCATGAAAGAGATCAGGCCAGCCATGGAAATAAAAGATGCTGCCGACATCCAATCAGCAGCCGTTGCCATTCCGTTTGCAAGCGGCGAGACCCCTTTACCTGCTATGTAAAACTCAGAGGTAGATGAGGCTCTTGAGCATATTGCGATCGCGATGTAGATAATAAAGGTGAAAGTGACTATAACATACGTCCATGCCTGGATACTCATATTATTCCGCTCCTGTATTAGATTCTTCGACATCATACTTTTTGTCCAATTTGTTCATCAAGCGGACATAAATAAAGATCAAGATGACAAAAACGAAGATGGATCCCTGTTGCGCAAACCAAAAGCCAAGTTTGAATCCGAAAAACCTGATTTTGTCGAGTACATCGACTAATAGAATGCTGAAACCGAAAGAAACAATGAACCATATTCCAAGCAGTACGGAAAGATACTGAAGGTTTTTTTTCCAATACTCTTTTTTTGAATTTTGCTCTGGCATTACAATTCTCCTTTAACCTGACATTTCCCATTTGCATTGCTTAAAAGCATACTTTTCCCAGTGCAACGGTAGAGTATACTGGATTCATGTGGATTTGTCAAGAGATTTTATGTTCAGAGCAGTTTTTTGTGATTTTGGCCTAAAACGGGGGTTTTTGTGGGGTGCTTTAGCCCTTTACGCATATCATTGGGACGAGTTTTGCGACTTTTCTTGAGAGGTTTGCTTTGTCTGCGCTGTCTACGACTTCGGTTACGTTCTTGTAGGCTTGGGGGGCCTCTTCTGCGATGCCTCGCATTGAGCGACTCCTTATGATGATGCCGCGGTCGGCGAGATCCTTGATGACAGATCTGCCTTGCCATTTTTTTGTAGCTGCTCGTCTGGACATGCTTCGTCCAGCTCCGTGACAGGATGAGGCGAAGGCAATATCTTGGTTTTCCTTTGTACCGGCGAGTACGAAGGAAGCTGTCCCCATGGTTCCGCCGATGATGACGGGTTGACCGAAGGAGCGGTATTCGGGTGGGAGGCTTTTGTGGCCGGGGCCGAATGCGCGGGTTGCGCCTTTGCGGTGGACGAAGAGTTTTTTGCGTTTGTTGTTGACCGAGTACTCTTCGAGTTTGCAGGTGTTGTGCGAGACGTCGTAGAGGAGTTCTATATTTGCTTTCGGGAGCATGTCGGCGAAAACCTGGCGGACGAGATGGGTCAGTACCTGGCGGTTTGCCATTGCGCAGTTGATGCCGGATCGCATTGCTCCGAGATAGCTTTGGCCGAGTTTGGAATTTATGGGTGCGCAGGCAAGTTCGCGGTCGGGCAGTTCGATCCCGTGAGAGGGGGCCTGTGTCACCATTGATTTGAGGAACTCTGTGCCGATCTGGTGGCCGAGTCCGCGCGAGCCGCAGTGGATGCTTATTTTGATGTCGCCTTGTTTGATGCCGAAAGCGTCGGCGATCTTTTTGTCGTAAACTTCGGTTACCTTTTGGATCTCGAGGTAGTGATTGCCTGAACCTAATGTGCCGACCTGGTCGGCTTGGCGTTTCTTTGCGTGGTCAGATACTTTTGACGGGTCGGCTGAGCGCATGCAGCCATTTTCCTCTATGAATCGCAGGTCGTCGGGCTGGCCGTAACCGTGTTCAACGGCCCATTTTGCGCCTCCGGAGAGCATTTCGTCGAGTTTGGCTGGGCGAAGGTGGATCTTGCCGGTACTGCCGACGCCTGCGGGGATCCGGGATAGCATTGTTTCTGCGAGTGAAGCGGCGATCGGTGTGATGTCCTCGGAAGTTAAGCCGGTATGGAGCATTCTTACGCCGCAAGCGATATCGAATCCGACGCCGCCTGCGGAGATGACTCCTCCGCGGTCCGGGTCGAAAGCGGCTACGCCGCCGATGCAGAATCCGTAGCCCCAATGAGCGTCGGGCATTGCGTAAGATGAGCCGGTTATGCCGGGCAGGGCAGCGACATTGCAGATCTGCTCGCGGACTTTTTCGTCCATGTCCCTGATAAGCTTTTCGGATGCGAAAATGATCCCCGGCACACGCATTTTGCCATGGCGCTGAATCTGCCACTGGTATTGTGAAATTCGCTTTAGTTGTTTAGTATCCATGATCAGTCTCGAATCATTTAAACATCTACAACGCATTGGGCGGACCATTGGCCGTCGGTGTCTTGTACGACGTGAAGTTCCGTGTAGGTCGCTCCTTTTACCTCTACGGCGGTTTGATGCTTTTCGGGGTCGGCTTTTTCGCCCCAGGCTTTGGCGTAGAGATCGTCTTTGTCGATGGTTACTTTGAATCGCCCAAAAAGCATTCGCTGTATTGCCATTTCATAGATTATCGCGTTGAGAAAGTCGACGAATAACAGTTCGAGGTCGTTTCCGCAGCAGTGGATGTCGATCTGCTCGGTTTGCTCGATAGTATCGGGGCTGCAGATGACGGCGGTCAGTGCGATGGCGGCTTGGGTGAATGCTTCTTCGACGGATAAGCCCGTTCCGCGGACGCCGATGTCGGCTTGGTGATTAAAATGCTGCCATTTTCCGCTCATTGCCGATGCTCCGGAAAAAGGATAAGCACCGCAGGGGCTCCCACTCCAGTAGTTTTGCCTGCGATGCCTAATAGTTTTTGGTTTTTAGTAACGATAATGCTCTGGTTTGTATGGGCCGTCGATTGGGATTCCGAGGTAGTCGGCTTGGGCCTGTGTTAGCTTGGTAAGTTTTGCGCCTAATCTGTCGAGGTGGAGCCTGGCGACCTCTTCGTCGAGTTTCTTCGGAAGGGTGTAGACGCCGGGGTCAAGGTCTTCTTCGGCTAACATTATCTGCGCGAGGCATTGGTTCGTGAAACTATTGCTCATTACAAAGCTTGGGTGGCCGGTTGCGCATCCGAGATTTACCAGTCTTCCCTCTGCCAGGAGAATGATGGAGCGTCCGGAGTTGAGGGTCCACTTATCGACCTGGGGCTTGATGTTCTCTTTCTTACAGCCGGGGTTTGTTATGAGATAGTTTGTGTCGATCTCGCTGTCGAAGTGGCCGATGTTGCATACGATCGCTTCGTTTTTCATTTGCTCTAAGTGTTCGCCGGTGATGACATCACAGTTGCCGGTTGTCGTGATGAATATGTCGCCGATGGCTGCGGCGTCTTCCATGGTGGTAACTTCGTATCCTTCCATTACGGCTTGTAAGACGCAGATCGGGTCGATCTCGGTGATGAGAACCCTTGAACCGAGGCCCCTCATCGACTGGGCGCATCCTTTGCCGACGTCGCCGTAACCGCAGATGACGACGACCTTGCCGGCCATCATTACATCGGTGGCGCGTTTGATTCCGTCAGCTAACGACTCGCGGCATCCGTAGAGATTGTCGAATTTCGATTTGGTGACCGAATCGTTTACGTTTATTGCCGGGAAGGGCAGGTCGCCTGCTTCTGCCATCTGGTAGAGTCTGTGTACGCCGGTGGTGGTTTCTTCTGATACGCCCTGTATCTTTGCGGCGATCTTTGTCCACTTATCCGGCGAATCTTTTACGCTTGCAGCGAGTCTGGCCATTACGATCTTGAACTCGTGGTTGTCGTATTCCTTATCGGCGATGGTTGGGTCGGCTTCGACTTTTTTGCCCTGAATTACGAGCATTGTCGCGTCGCCTCCGTCATCTACGATGAGGTCGGGTCCGGAACCGTCTGGCCAGGTAAGGGCCTGTTCGGTACACCACCAGTAATCTTCGAGAGTTTCGCCTTTCCATGCGAATACGGGTGTGCGGCCAGCTTCTGCGATGGTTGCGGCGGCGTGGTCCTGGGTCGAGAAAATGTTGCAGGAGGCCCATCGGACGTCTGCGCCTAATATCTCTAAAGTTTCGATCAGCATAGCCGTCTGGATCGTCATGTGCAAGCTGCCCATGACCTTTAGCCCCGCCAGCGGTTTATCCTTACCGTATTTTTGGCGAGTAGCCATCAAACCGGGCATCTCGTTTTCGGCAAGGGCCATTTCCATTCTTCCCCACTTGGCAAGCGACAGGTCGGCTACCTTATACGGAAGTGACGGATCGACTTTTTCAACGCTGTTTTCTGCTTCTTTAACACTATCCACGATAAAATCCTTTCAGAATCTTTTTATTTACCTCAAGTTCAGATTTCCAATATAGGCCTAATGTCGGTTATTTGCAACAGTTTTATAAAAGATTACCTGGCTGACAAAAAGCCTGGACTCTATACAAGGCTATTTTGGGCAAAGTATAACCTGTCCTCAAAGGGTGTTGCTTTATTTTTGTCATTGGGTTCTCGATTTTGCCAGTGCATCTTTTAGAAGTTGTTTCGCTCTGAAATGTTCAGGGTCGATTTCCAGGGCCTTACGATACAGGTTTATAGCTTTATCTAATCTGGAAGTCAATTGGTATGAAAGGGCAAGATTACAATAAACGGTTGCATCATTTGAGTTGATTTGCAAAGACCGGCTAAAATAATCGATTGCCTCTTCGAATTTACCCTGTGTTGCTAATGCACTTCCTATATTATTATAAGCGCTGGCATAATTGGGATTAAGTTGTAATGCCTGGCGGTAGTGTTTGATTGCTTCGTCGATTCTGCCCTGAGATTTAAAAATGCTGCCGAGATCGTTATGTGCGACAGTGTAATATGGCGCTATTTCTGTTGTCTTCTGAAGATGCTCAATTGCTTCATCTAACTTGCCTTCAGATCTAAGTGCGGAAGCAATACCATAGTGTATTGGTGCTTGATTTGGTGTAATCGACATCATGTGTTTAAAGAGAGTTACGGAACTCTGCCACTTGGTCAAATAGTTTCTTGTAACAACAACCTCAGCAGAAGCCAACGCCAAGACAACTAAAGTCAACACTATCTGCTTCGATTTAAATTTGAATCGTCTACCAATCCAGCCCATAAATACTGCAAGCACCATCAACAGTCCTATGGATGGCAAATAAGCATGTTTGTCTGAAGCGATAGTCGGACTAAAACCCACTACCTGCATTGTGGGCAACGCTGATACAAAGAAAATGAGCCAGCCTGTTAAGAGAGATCTTGTCCATCTCAAAGAAATTACAAGTAGAGAGATCAACATACCGGTCCCAATGACACCGGCCAAAACCATGGGATGCGATAGCGATAAGGGCTCTGGAAAACCATAATGTGATGATAATTTAAGCGGCCAGACAATTTTATAAAGGTAAAAGATTATATTATGACATAAGATCAGGGGGATTCTCCCAATATCGTGCCCACTCGGCAACTCCGCTCCATAAGTTTGGCTCTGTGAAAGATATGTTATAACCGCAAAAACACCTGCTACAATAAACATAGGTATTTTTTCAATAAGTGATTTCTTTTTTAATCTTTCCAAAGGCCAATAGTCCATAAGTATCATTACTATAGGTAAAGGTAAACTTGTCGGTTTCGACAGAACTGCCAGTAAATAAATCAGTAATGAACCGGCAAAAAATTTCCGACTACCTTTTTTTGTGTAAGATAGATATAAAAGCAATGACCATAAAGCAAAAAAAGTTGACAATAGAGTTTTTCGTTCACCTATCCAGGTGACAACCTCTACAGTCATCGGATGAATACCAAATAAAAGCCCCACAGCAGCGGCTATCCAGATATGGTTAAAAAGCTTATAAAGCAGAATGATTACCAGTATAGTATTAGCTAAATGCAAACAGAGGGAATTTATGTGCAGAGGCATTAGATTGTCCGGCCGAGCCCCCATGGCCCAATCAGACATCAAAGAAATCATTGTTAATGGCTGGTAGTAACCAGCGACAGTTGACGGTTCTAATACTTCAGCAAATAATTGTCTGGCTGACAATAAGCCTGGGTTCTGTACAAGGGCATTTTGGATAAAGTATTGTTCATCATCAAATGATATCGCTTTAGCAGATAATGCCGGCCAATGGGTTATTGCAACTATAGTACAAACAGCAAGAGCAAGAACTGTCAGTAGTTTGATGTTTGAATTTGGTTGCTTTATTTTTGTCATTGGGTTCTCGATTTTGCCAGGGCATCTTTTAGAAGTTGATTCGCTCTGGAATGTTCAGGGTCGATTTCCAAGGCCTTACGATACAGGTTTATAGCTTTATCTAATCTGGAAGTCAATTGGTATGCAAGGGCAAGATTGCAATAAACGGTTGCATCGTTTGATGTGATTTGCAAAGACCGGTTAAAATAATCGATTGCCTCTTCGAATTTCCCCTGTGTTGCTAATGCACTTCCTAAGTTGTTATAAACGCTGGCATAATTGGGATTAAGTTGTACTGCCTGGCGGTAGTGTTCGATTGCTTCGTCGATTCTACCCTGAGAGTTAAGAATAGTACCGAGCTTGTCATGGGCTTTTATGTAGTTAGGATTGATTTGCAAGGCTTCTTGATAAAGCCTGGTGGCATCATCAGTTTTTCCTTGTTGGTTAAATAAGTTAGCTAAATTACCACGGACGATGAAAGAATCGGGGGCTGCCTGAAGACCTTTGTTATAGTGTTCAATTGCCTTATCGAATTCACCCAAACTTACGAGTTCATTGGCGAGGTCGTTATGTAAAGCGGAGGCATCAGGATCTTTTTTCAACATATATTCGAAAAATATTACAGTGTCTTGCCAGTTGGCAAGATATTTTCGAGTGGCTATCGATTCTGAACCGGCCAACATCAATATTATTAATATGATCGTAAACTGTTTTGCGGCAAACCTGCCTTCTCCCCAAAGCCAATGTAAAAATGATGCCAAGGCCATAAGTAATCCTATTGCTGGCAGATATACGTATTTATCTGATTCTATCATTCCGGTAAATCCGATGACTCCCAGAGTTGGAAAGATTGCCACAAAGAAAATCAACCAACCTGTTAAAGCGGCACGCGTCCACTTTAGCGAAAGTATAAGCAATGGGATTAATATACAACTGCCAATAACTCCGGCACACACCATTGGATCTGACAGATCAAATGGCTCAGGAAATGTATGATAAGCTGACAAATTGACAGGCCATATGATCTTATAAAGATAAAATATAATATTATGGCAAAGGGTAAGTGGTATCCAAGCCGCACTATGCTCGCTTGGCATCACCACTGACTCCATGCGACCCTGCGAGATAATTGTTACAATGGCAAAAGCTCCACCAATGATAAAAAGTGGGATTTTTTCCATAATGGCCTGTTTGTTTAGCCGGTTCAATGGCCAGAAATCCAGCAGGATCAATAATGCTGGCAAGGGAACACTTGTCGGCTTGGACATAAGCGCCAATATATATGCAAGGATACATGCGAAATAAACTTTCCGGTCGTTCTTTTTGGTGTACAGCACATATAACATCAGGCATGACAAAGCAAAAAAGGCTGCCAGCAGCGTTTTTCGCTCGGCGATCCAGGAGATCGGTTCAACTGTCATGGGGTGAGTGCCAAATAACAAACCCACACAAGCGGCAATGAAAGCATTGCCAAATAATAGATAAATTAAAATAATTATCAATCCCGTATTAACCACATGCAGTACAAGAGAGATCCTGTGGAACGGTGTAAGGTTATCTTTTCGTCCTCCCATGGCATGGTCCATCATGAGCGAGATCATCGCCAGCGGTTGATAATATCCTTTAACGGTCGAGGGTTCCAATATTTCAGTAAGAAACCGCTTTGCAGAGTTCCAACTCGGATTTTGGACTAGATGGTTATTCGTTAGATATTCTTCGTCGTCGAAATACATCGCCTTCGCCGACAATGCCGGCCAGTGTGCGATAGCAGTAGCGAGGCAAACAAAAAGGAGTAATATCACTAATAAAACATTGTCTCGACGCACTTCGTTTGGCAGGTTCGAATCTGCTTGTTTACCACGGGTGAGATGTTTGGAATATTTTTTAGTTATTCTGCTCATTTTTACTGTGCCTTGTTGAGTCTTGCCAGAGTTTGCTGTGCCTGTTTGTGTTGCGGGTCTATCTGGAGGGTATTTCTGTATTTTTTTATGGCTTCATCAATTTTGCCTTGTTTTTCAAGGCACACCCCGAGATTGTAATATGTGGGTGCATTTTTATTAGAAACTTTTAGGGACTCAAGATATTTTCCTTCTGCCTCTTTCAATCTTCCCGAAGTCAAAAAAGCATTGCCTAAGTTGCTTAGTGTCATAGCATGTCCAGGTCTGATCTTTAGCGATGTTTTATAATGTTCAATAGCTTCGTTTATTTTGCCGCTCATTACCAGAACATTTCCCAGGTCACTGTGCGATGACGCACCATCCGGTTCCAGTTCAAGGGCCTTTTTGTAATGCTTGATCGCTTCGTCTACCTTGCATGTCTTAAAAAGAGTTTTGGCCAGGTTGCTATGTATATGAGCTTTTCCGCCGCCTATTTTTAGAGCTTCTAAGTAATGTGAAATAGCTTCTTTAAGTTTTCCCTGTTTGTATAATGCTATCCCCAGAGCATCGTGTGTATTTGCAATTGCATAGTGAATTTTAAGGGCTTTATTGTAATGGGCAATGGCTTGGTCAAGTTTTCCTTCATCTGACAGCAGCAAGCCTATATTGTAATGCACCTCTGCATAGTCTGGGTTTAGATCAAGTGCCTTAGAATATGTTTCTATAGCTTTTTTGGGTTGACCGCGTTTGTCAAATGAATCCCCCAAACTGAAATATAGCTCGGCTTCGTAATTGAGGTGTTCCTCCGAATAAAACGGCCCTGCAATACTACACAGACAACCTATGACAACGATGGCAGTAGCAACTATCAGAATATTACGGTGGTTTCCGAGGTGGATCATTTTTTTGATATTAACTATTCCGGCACCTGCCAGGATACACATAGGCACAATAACCGGCATCCTGTATCGTGCTTCAATATGCATTAGAATAATTGTAGCAGGGTAGAAAATGATGAATAAAATTATGGGGACGGGAATTTTTCGCCAGCAGAAAAATACTCCTGAAAGCGCCAGTGGTAATAGTATGCCGAAAGGAAACCCGAAATTTCCTATCTTCCAAGTAAGTAAGCTATGGATATTTGACCATTCTCGAAAAAGATATACATCAATATTTCCGGGCATTTCTCTTGAACTTAGAAATTCAGTAGTCTTGTGTAAGATGCCTTTGGTAAAGATTATTGGCTGAGTGCGTATGTATTTAAATGTTTCGTTATAGAAAAATTGCCGGGCTCCTTTTTTTGTTTTTATCCCATGTTGTCTGGGAAGTTCCACGATCTCTGTCCATTTGTCGCCCGGCCTGATACTGGTAGCTTCAAAGTCGGGGTTATTGCCAATATAAATATTTACTCCGCCTGTTCCGGGAAGAAAACTAAAGCGTTTGGTTACCTGATAATTCTTTGCCGCAACGGGCATAACTATGATCAGAAGACCGGCTGTTATGGTGATGATGCAAAGCAGTATCTTACCGAAATGAATTCGTTGTTTGATCCATATGACGATCAGCCATATACCTGAACAAAACAAAAATGGGATGAAATTAGGTCGTATTATTACACTCAAACCGGCGAAGATACCCAGCACAAGGCAGAGTTTGGCACTATTTTTTTCTGAGATTTTAATGAGGAGCAAAATAAGCAAGGCAGCCGCAAATGTCGCCCAACAGGCAGCCAGCAGTTCACCGTCAAAAAAGATCAATGGTCCGTAAAATGCGGCGATACAACCAGCTATGATACCGGCGGTTTTGCCGAAGATATTTTCACCCAATCGGTATATTATAACGCATGTGACAGATCCCAGGAATATTTGAATAAGTTTGACGCAGAGGATCGAAGAATTAGTGAAAGAGTACACCACCATCAAAAGGGTTGGATAGAAAAACTGCTGCCAGAAAAATATTTCTGTTATACCTTGACCCTCTATCGCTTCTCTTGCTGTGTGATCATACGTTAGCGAATCTATTATTGGTGCAGAAAAAGTTGGATTGTCACTGCTGTCATACAGGTATATTCCACGGATAAGAAGTGCCAGCAAAAAAATCATTATATATATTCGAAATTGCCCGGTTTTGCTGGTTTTCTGATTTATTTGTCTGGAAGTTTTTCGCGCAGACGGGTTGCTTTTCTTAGATGTTCTGTTTCTGGTTTTTTGTTGTCGTTTATTCACATGAGTATCTTAGCGTCAAATATGTCTTAAAGCAATAATTTTGCCAGTGGCATGTCATCCTGTGTGTTGGACGCTATTGTATTAGGAGTCTTTTTTGTTAAACGCACTGTCCCAATCTTTCCATACGGCTTCGAAGCCCTGATTGCGGATGACCTTTGCTACTTCGGCAGGGGTGCGGTCGTCGCTTATCTGGAATTGCTCGACGGCCTTGCCGTGTTCGGAGTAGCCGCCGGGTTCGGTTCGGCTGCCTGCGCTCATACGCGTTATGCCGAGGGGCATTAGTTTGTCACGCAAATCGGGGCTTTCACGGGTTGACAGTACCAGTCCGGCATCGGCAAAGCATAGCCGAAGAGCGGTTATCATCTGTACGAGGTTCTTGTCGCTGACGGGATTTTCAAAGACTGGCGCCTTTACGTCCATCGCGGGGCGCAATCTTGGAAATGAAAATGATATTCGAGACTGCCAGTAGCGTTTCATCAGGAAATGGCCATGCTCGCCTAACGCAAGGGTTTCGATACGCCAATCGTTAAGTCCCAGCAGCGATCCTAAACCAATCTGGCGCATTTTGCCGGCGGCGGCATCGCTCGGAGCCTGCAATCGCATATCGTAATCGGCTTTGGAACCGGCAGGGTGGAATTTGGCGTAGGCTGTGCGGTTATACGTTTCCTGATAAACGGTGACGGCTTCGATACCGGCGGCGAACAGATTTGCGTATTCTTTGCTGGAGCATTGGTATATCTCAACTCCGATAGAGCTGAATTTGCCTCTGAGTTTGCGGGCCAATTCGCATAGGTAATCGATGGTGATGTGTCCTCTGTCTTCGCTGCTGACCAGGAGTATGTCCCTGAATCCCTCTGCGGCGATGATCTCTGCTTCGGCGACGGCTTCTGCGACGGTGAGTCTTTTTCGCTCAAACTCGGTTTGCCGGTTGAATCCGCAATATACGCAGCTATTGGAACAGTAATTGGAAACGTACAGCGGGGCGTATAGTTTTATCGTCGGGCCGAATCGCTGTATGGTAAGGTCCCGTGATCTCTGGGCCATTTCTTCGAGGTGATTTTCGGCGGCGGGTGAAACGAGGGCGAGTAATTTATCGAAAGTATAGCTGCCAGCTTTGGCTGAGAGTGCCTTTTCGACGTCTGCGATGGTTATATCGGCTAACAATTGCTGGTATCTGTCCCAGTTGCCGTCGAGGGCGTGTTGGCTGAGAAATGTTTGCTGGTCGGGTTTGCTTATCATCTTAAGAAATCCGTAAGGGGGCTGGATGCGGTGGCGCGTTTGCTTGCTGCGCCGGGGCCGGATTCGAAAGCTGCTCGTCCTGCTTGGGTTGCTTGCTTAAAGGCGGTTGCCATCTTTACCGGGTCGTTCGCCGTTGCTATGGCGGTATTTACAAGTACGGCGTCTGCTCCCATTTCCATTGCGTCGGCGGCGTGTGAGGGCAGGCCTAAGCCAGCATCTACGACGACGGGGACGTTTGCCTGTTCTATGATTATTTCGATGGCGGCTTTGGTTCTTAGGCCCTGATTGGAACCGATGGGGCTTGCAAGGGGCATTACCGTTGCGGTGCCGACATCTTCGAGCCGCTTTGCGAGGACGGGGTCGGCGTTTATATACGGCAGTACGACGAAGCCGTCCTTGACGAGTATCTCGGCAGCTTTGAGCGTCTCTATCGGGTCCGGCAGCAGATAGTAAGGGTCCGGGGTGACTTCGAGTTTTAGCCACTCTATCCCGGTTGCTGCCCTTGCCAGTTTCGCTAATCGCACCGCTTCGTCGGCATCGCGGGCACCGGAAGTATTTGGAAGCAGAAGATATTTTTCCCGGTCGATGACCGCTAACATATCGTCGTTTTCATTTTCGATATCCACCCGGCGAAGCGCAACGGTCACGATATTCGTACACGAAGCCTCTATCGCCTGGGCCATCAAAGCGTTGGAAGCGAACTTACCCGTACCCACGAGCAACCGCGAATCAAACTCTCTGTCTGCTATTACAAGTTTTGACATCATATACTTTCTGAAAGAAAAAAGGTGTCTGACCCCTTTTAGTTGAGTTATCCTCCGCCGACGAAGCGGACCAGTTCGATGCTCTGGCCGTCTGTTAATTTTGTTTCGGCGAACTTATCGCGTTCGACTATATTGCCGTCGATCTCGGCGACGACCGTTGCGGCATTTAGATTTAGATGGTCCAGCAGCGCAGCTATCGTGGCCGGAAGCGATCCGGCTTTGAACTGTCTTTCATTACCATTTATTTTTAGAATTGCCATCTTACTTAAACCCTAAAAAATTCAAGAACCTTTATAATATTTTAGCCATGTATGCTAAACAGTCTTTTAGTAACGATGCACCCACAAGCTTCGCTTGAAGGTGCCACACGGCACAGTTGGCTAAAGTTTCAGGAACCTTTCAGCCCCGCTGCTTTTTCGTTTTCGGTTAGCATATCATTTAGTGACCCGCTTTGAAAGCCTGTAAGGTCGAGGCTGACAAACTTAAACCCTATATCTTTTAGCCTGGCGGTTACTTTGTCTCGCATATCCGCCGCTGCGATCCTTTCGATATCATCTGCGGCAACTTCGATGCGTGCTATTTCGCCGTGATGCCGCACGCGAAATTCGACAAAGCCTGACTCTCTTAAAAAATCTTCGGCTTGGTCGACCTGTTGCAGCTTCTCGTCGGTTATCTCGGTCCCGTAGCTTATCCGCGAGGCAAGACAGGGCGATGCGGGAATATCGGCTGTTTTTAGGCCGGCTTGGCGGCTAAGTTCGCGAATATCGGCTTTGGTAAGGTTCGCTTGGGCCATCGGGGCGATAACTCCATAAACTTCGGCTGCTCTGTGTCCGGGCCGGTAGTCGTCCATGTCGCCTGCGTTACTGCCGTATATTACATGCTCGATATTTTCATTCTTGGCGATTTCCAGAAGCTCACGGAAAAGATGCCCCTTACAGTGGAAACATCTGTCGGCTTTATTGGCGGAGTACTGACTGTCGCTGACTTCGCCGAGATTGACCTCTACGAGATTAGCGCCGATGAATTCGGCCATCTCTATCGCGCGGGCGTATTGACTTTTACCCAGAGAGCCGCTCACCGCAAGAGCAGCAATGACATTGTCGGCTCCTAAGGTATCGACGGCTGCTTTTAGCAGAAATGTGCTGTCAACTCCGCCGGAATAGGCGAGGACGACCTTGCCGAGCGATCGAAGTATCTCTTTAAGTGAACTGTATTTAGCGTCTGTGTCCATAAGAAAAGCCGATGGAGGGAGTCGAACCCTCAACCTCAGCTTTACGAAAGCTGCGCTCTTCCATTGAGCTACATCGGCGACCCTGCGGGAATCGTTATCCGGCAAAGCGTGCTATATTACCTGAATCCGGGTTCCCTGTAAAGATATTTTACTGCGGCCATAAACGACATGTAAACTCTGTAATGCGGAGAGGTCTTAAGGTGTGAGTTTTTCGATGCGCAGGCGTGTCTTTCTGGCGTTTTTGATGTCGCCGGTGTTTGCGTAGCACTGGGCCATGTTCTCAAGGGTGTCGATGATCTCAGGGTGGTTCGGGGGTAATGATCTTTCTTTTATTTTCAGGGCGTCCTTGAAAAGGTCGATGGCCCTTTCGTATTCGCGGCGGTCGCTGTATATGGTTGCCAGATTGTTCATGGCAGTTGCGGTGAGCGGGTGCCTGGAGCCGAGGGAGGTTTTCCATATTTTCATTGCCTTTTCGTAACATGCCTGGGCCTGCGAAGATTGTGATCGCCTCTGGTAGATCGAGCCTAAATTGTTCAGTGACTCGGCGATGCCAGGATGGTCGGGGGCGAAGGTCTTTTCTCTTATGGCAAGGGCGCGTTTGCAGAGTTTTTCGGCTTGGTCGAGTTTTTTTGTTTTTTGGTAGAGGGCCGATAGATTGGTTAGCGGTCCGGCCAGATCGGGATGGTCAGAACCGAAAGCCTTTTCGGTGATGATAACGGCATGTATCAGGAGAGGCTCTGCGGGGGCGAAATCTTCTTTGGCGATATGGACCCTTGCGAGATTGTTCATAGTGGGGATCGCGTTGGGATGGTTTTCGCCGTAGGCTGTGGTGATGATCCTGAGCGCTCGTTCGTAGAGTTTTTTTGCTTTGTTGAAATCGGAGCGGACAAGATATATGCCGGCGAGGTTGTTCAGCGAGATAGCTACCTTGGGGTGATCGGGGCCGAATTGTTTTTCCCTTATGGCGAGGGCATGGGCCAGGAGTGACTGTGCGCGGTCGTACTGCGACTGGGCCTTTGCCAGTTCGGCGATATTGTTGATGGTGGTAACGGTTATCGGGTGATCTGGGCCGTAGTGTTTTTGTTTTATTTTGAGGGCGTGTTGGTAGTATTTGTCGGCGTCTTTGTATTTGCCGGTGGTTTTGCAGAGGAGTGCGAGGTTGTTGAGAGATTTGGCTGTGTTTGGGTGTTTGGAACCGAAATTTTGCTCGGCGATCTTTAGGGATTCTTCGGCGAGTAATAGGGCCTTGTTGTAATTTCCGTGAATGTAGAGTGCGATGACCTGTGTGTTGATCTTGTCGAAGTCGGTCCTTTCGGCGGAGGTGGCGGTAGAGACGCTCAATAAGAGTGATAACGTGATGACGCTTATTATTGCTCGCATAGTTTGACTCCTGCATAAGGTTATATCGGGATGTTAGTACGAGCGGCGGGGCGGCGTCCAGTGAAAATTAAAAAACAGGTTTTCACTTAGGGGCTTGTAAGGTTTTGGAGCGGTCCATAAAAAAAGGCACCTGCGGGGTGTGTTCCACAAGTGCCTTTCGTATTGCTGCTGACCGTTGATTACAGTGGCCAGTCATATCGTGTTAAGCCAAGTTGTTACTTTACAGAGTACGCTATTGCGACCTCGACTCCGGTGCTATGGAGTGCCGCTATTTCGTCGCCGGTCAATGCCTTGCTGAATGTGCATACATCGTCGATGATGCCATCGAAGGCACGGCTTTGGTCGTAACCGCGGATGCCGATGAAGAGCGGGTTAGCAGAAGAATCCAGCGGATTGGTTGTGCAAACGGCGGTGCCTGCTGGCTGGCCATTTACATAGAAGGATACCAACTCTGCTGACTCATTATAAGTAGCCGCAACATGCTGCCACATATTCAGATCGATGACGTTCGGGTTGGACTTTACGATGGCCTTGCCGTAAACCGCGTATTTGAGAGCGGCTGATTTTCCGTCTACGAGTAGCGAAAAGCCTGTCGAGGAGGTGCCCTTGTCAACGATCCTTCCGAAATTCCTTTGGCCAAATGACCTCGGGTTGATCCATGCTGAGATCGTCAAGCTTGATGTCAGGTTAAGATCGCCGGAGTTTCCACAGTTGACATAATCATTGGTACCGTCAAAGCTGAGTTCGTCTCGTCCGTTCCATGTCGCGCCGTGTATAGTCGCGGTAGAACCGTTTCCGGAGATGTCCTCTGTGGAGGCAGCGCCGTTGACGTTGAATCTCCACGCTCCGGCAAAGCCGTTGTCGGTATTGGCTTTGGCGTTTACCGTGATCGTGACGGTTTCCGAATCCGAAGCTGTAGCGTCGGTTGCCGTAAATATTACGGTGTATGTTCCGGCTTGTCCGTCAGCGGGTGTCCATGCGAATGTAGCGTTAGTGAACGATGCGCCTTGCGGGAGATTCGCTGCTGAAAGCGTCAGCGTGTCCCCATCTGCGTCTGTTGCGGTAACGTCAAAGCTGACGGCCTGTCCTTCATCGACGACTTTATTGCCTATAGGATCCACGACTGGCGGCCTGTTTACGTTGTTCACTGTGATCGTGACAGTTTCCGAATCCGAAGCTGCGCCGTCGGTTGCCGTAAATGTTACAGTATATGCCCCGGCTTGTCCGTCAGCGGGTGTCCATGCAAATGTGCCATTGGCAAAAGAAGCACCTTGTGGGAGGTCTGCTGCTGAAAGTGTCAGCGTGTCACCATCTGCATCTGTTGCGGTAACGTCAAAGCTGACAGCCTGCTCTTCATCGACGGTCATATTGCCTATAGGAGCTACGACTGGCGGCCTGTTTACGTTGTTCACCGTGATCGTGACTGTTTCCGAATCAGAAGCTGCACCGTCGGTTGCCGTAAATGTTACGATATATGTCCCGGCCTGGTCAGATGTAGGTGTCCATGCAAAGGTGTTGCCCACGAATGTAGCTCCTGTAGGCAGCGGCTGGGCGGTGACGGTAACACTGGCAGCTACGTTGATAGTCAGCGTCTCATTCTCATTGACGGTCCTGTTACCGATCGGGTCAAAGAGCGTCTTGTGGTTATCATAGAGGCCGGCTATCTCGGCGCCGGTCAATGCCTTGTTGAACATGCGGACATCGTCGATCAGCCCGTCAAAGGCGCGGTTTTTATCATAGCTGCGGATGCCAATGTAGAGAGGGTTAGCTGAAGAATCGAGCGGACCGGTCGTGCAAACAGCGGTGCCGGCAGGCTGGCCATTTACATAGAAGGATACCAGGTCCGCCGAATCGTTGTATGTAGCCGCAACATGCTGCCAGACGTTCAGGTCGATGACGTTCGGATTGGACGCTGTGATGGCTTTGCCGTAAACCGCGTATTTCAGAACGCCTGAGTTCCCATCTATGAGCAGCGAAAAGCCTGTCGAAGATGTGCCCTTGTCCACGATCCTTGCGTAATTAGCCTGACCGAATGTTCTCGGATTGATCCATGCTGAGATCGTCAAATTCGATGTCAGGTTAAGAGCTGCGGAGTTACCGCAGTTGACATAGTCATTGAGACCGTCAAAGTTCAGTTCATTCTGGCCGGTCCATGTTGCGCCATTTATAGTCGCGGTAGAGCCGTTTCCAGAGAGGTCCTCTACAGAGCCAGCGTTGCCGACGTCGAATTTCCACGCTCCGACGAGTGGGCCTATCTCAGGCTGAGGGACGTCTTTGGCAGTTACCGTGATCGTGACAGTTTCTATATCTTCAAGCTGACCGTCACTTGCGATGAAGCTCATGATGTTGTCGCCGATCTGGTCCGCAGCAGGTGTCCAACTGAAAGCACCGTCGGTCAGGTCGGATCCTGCGGGCAGGTTGTCACCGGTAATGGTAACGCTGTCACCGTCCGGGTCCGATGCGTTTACTGAGAAACTTACAAGTGTATTCTCGGTGACGGTCATGTTGTTTACAGGGGCCATTACTGGCGGGCTGTTTACGCTGCTCATAGATGGGAACTCAGGCGTTCTGAAATACGCGGTTTACGGCAAAGCCATCACAGCGTCCAATCCGAACGTCATCGACCTGAACGTCTGGCAGCATGTTGCGGCTACATACAAC